>JAXDPG010000313.1:0-4722 GCA_034668485.1 Sphingomonadales bacterium | reverse complement strand
TAATGCACGGTCAGCGGGAAGAAATCCTGCCCCGGCTTGACGTTCTTCGCCGCGGTCACCGCGCAAAGGACGACGGTTTCGCCGAGGGTCGCGAGCACCGCGCCGTCGGCCTGGCGGGCAACCCGGCCCGTTTCGAGGGTCAGCGTCTTGCCGCCCCACTCGATCTCAACTTTCTTCATGTCGAACATTCGTCTTTTCCTTCAACACCCAGGGCCAAATGCGCTGGGGGCCTATTTTCCGGGCGCCTTGCCCGGCAGTCGGGTCCATGTGACCCACATCGACGGCCGCCGAATTGCAGCCTCCCGATACGCGAAGCGGCCCCGTCAGGGCCGCTCCGGCTTTATTTGCGAAGCCCAAGCTTCGCGATGAGTGCGGTGTAGCGCTCGTGATCTTCCTTGCGGATATAATCCAGCAAAGAGCGGCGCTTGTTGACCATCATCAGGAGCCCGCGGCGGCTATGATTGTCCTTCGCGTGCGTCTTGAAATGCTCGGTGAGGTTCTGGATGCGCTCGGTGAGGATCGCGACCTGGACCTCGGGGGATCCGGTGTCGCCCGATCCGCGGGCGTTGTCGTTGATGATTTCCTGCTTGCGCTCGGCGGTAACCGACATCGTCAAACTCCTTCGTTTCCAATGTTGAAGCCGCGCACCACGCGAAGTTCCCCTTCGCTAAGCTCCACAAGCGCAACCGGAACAGACCCGTCGGTCGCTAGATGAAGCCCTGGCTTTGCGGCGATCCCGGCCAATTTCCGCCCCTGTCGGAGCAGTCCTGCCTGGCCGGGCGTGACGGGTAGAGCCGGGATGTCGTCCAGCCCCGCCGTCAGCGGCAAGAGTGCCTGTTCAAGCTGCCGCGCCTTAGCGAGTTCGCCCATTTTGTCCAGCGAAATCGCCTGCCGGAGGGTGAACGGCCCGGCCTTGAGCCTCCTCAACATGGTGACGTGCCCGACGCTTGCCAAGGCGCGGGCGATGTCGCGGGCGAGCGAGCGTATGTAGGTGCCCTTGGAGACCCGGGCTTCGAGGGTGATCGCTTCCAGTGCTCCCCGGCGAAGGCCGGGGCCCCGTGCCGGATCCCGGCCTTCGCCGGGAAACATGAGGCTGTGCACCGTCACCTTGCGGCTTCGAAGCTCCACCGCCTCGCCCGCCCGCGCCAGCGCATAGGCCCGCTTCCCCCCCACCTTCAGCGCCGAATAAGCCGGCGGCACCTGATCGATCTCGCCGGCGAATTGCGGCAGCAACGCCTCCACCTGCGCCAGCGTCGGCCGAACGTCCGACGTCGCCACCACTTCCCCTTCCGCATCGAGCGTGTCGGTCTCCTCGCCGAAGCGGATCGTGAACTCGTAGACCTTGTCGGCGTCGAGCATCCGCCCGGCGAGCTTGGTCGCCTCGCCCAGCGCCACCGGCAGCACCCCGCTCGCCAGCGGGTCGAGCGTGCCGCCGTGGCCGACCTTCAGCCTCGGATAACCGCCCTCGCGAAGCGCCCGCTTGACCCGCGAGACGATGTCGGTCGACCCGGATCCGACCGGCTTGTCGATGACCAGCCAGCCGTGCACGTCAGCCGCTGTGCGGGCGCGCCGCCGGCGCGTCGCTGAGCGTCAGTCGAAGCTGCCGCCCCTCCGCTTCGGCGATCAGCGCCATGAAGTGGCGCCGGCACAGGGCGATGTAGCGGTCGTTGCCGCCGATTTCGGTCTGCTCGCCGACGCAGACGGCGCGGCCGTCCTCGTCGATCCTGAGGTTCATGGTCGCCTTGCGGCCGCACTCGCAGACCGCCTTCATCTCGACCAGGGTGTCGGCCAAGGCGAGGAGGGCGCCGCTGCCGGGGAAGAGATTGGCGGTGAAATCCGAGCGGAGCCCGTAGGTCAGCACCGGGATGTTGAGATCGTCGCAGATCGAGGCGAGCTGGACCACCTGCGCCCGGGTCAGCGACTGCGCCTCGTCGACGAGCAGGCAGTCGACGGCGCGCTTCTTGAGCTCAGCCTCGACCTCGGCGCGAATGTCGGTGGCCTCGTCGAACGTGTTCGCCTGCCGCTGCAGCCCAATGCGCGAGCCGATCATTCCGAAGCCGGCTCGGTCGTGAACGGCGGCGGTGTAGAGCATCGTCTCCATCCCCCGCTCGCGATAGTTGAAGTCCGCCTGGAGGAGCACGGTCGATTTTCCCGCGTTCATCGACCCGTAGTAGAAATAGAGCTTGGCCATGCCGCCTTTTAGCGCTGCCCCGGCGCAGCGCTAGCCAAGCTGCGCGGGCAGGAACAGCCGGAGCAGCCACTCGACCGGCGGCCGCACCACCCGCCCAACGACGTCCGCGCCCGGCGCCATCATCGGCAGGACGAGCAGCAGGAAGATAAGCAGCGGAAAGCCGAACCGGCCGACCTTGCGATAATAGCGGGCGGCCCGGCGCGGCAGCAGGCCTTCGACGACGTGGCCGCCGTCGAACGGCGGCAGCGGCAGCAGGTTGAAGACGGCAAGGAAGATGTTGATCGCGATGAAGTTGATCAGGTTGAGCATCAGGAACGCCCAGGCGGTCCCGCCCGGCGGGAATGTCAGCCGGACCAGCGCCAGCACGATGCCTGCGAGGAGGGCGAGGAAGAGGTTCATGCCCGGGCCCGCGAGGGCGACGATCATCATGTGCAGGCGCGGATTGCGCATCCTCGCCGCCACCACCGGCACCGGCTTCGCCCAGCCGAACACCGGCGCGCCGCTGACCGCCAGCACCAGCGGCAGCAGCACCGTCCCGAACGGATCGATGTGCCGGATCGGATTGAGGCTGAGCCGCCCCCGCTCGCGCGCCGTCGGATCCCCAAAGGCGTTCGCGACCCAGCCGTGCGATATTTCATGCAGCACGATCGCCGCGATCAGCGGGACCAGCCAGGTCGCGACCCGGAAGACGAAATTGTCAGGCGTCAGGGCTGCCGCCCTCCCCGTCGTCGGCGGCCAGATCCTGCGCCACCTTGGGATCGCGCAACAGGCGGTCGATATGGCTGCCCTCGTCGAAGCTCTCGTCGAGCAGGAACTTCAATTTGGCGGCATATTTGGTGTTCACCCGCCGGGCGATCTCGCTCTGCAGATAGGCGGTATGGGTGCGCAGCGCCTTCAGCACCGCCTGCGCATTCGAGCCGAGCAGCGGGATCACGAAGGCGGTGGCGTGCCTGAGGTCGGGGGACATCCGCACCTCGGTGACGGAGACGAGGTGGCTGGCCAGAGTCTCGTCATGGACGTCGCCCCGCATCAATATGTCGGAAAGCGCATGGCGCACCTGCTCGCCGACCCGGAGCAGTCGGACGGAGCGGCCTTCGGTGGATTCGTTGCGTTTCATTTTCTCCTCTCCCCTTCAGGGGAGAGGCCGGGAGAGGGGGAGTCCGTCCGGCCGCATCGAGTCGGGAGACTCCCCCTCTCCCAACCTTCTCCCCTGAAGGGGAAGAGGGCTTTTCGTGTCACAAAGTCCGGGCGCGCTCCTCGACCTCGAACACTTCGAGATGGTCGCCCGGCTTGATGTCGTTGGTGTCGGCGAGGAGGACGCCGCATTCGAGGCCCGCCCGGACCTCGGCGACGTCGTCCTTGAAGCGGCGCAGCGACGAGATGGTGGTCTTGGAGACGATGACGTCGTCGCGGGTGAGGCGGGCATGGACGCCCTTGCGGATGACGCCCTCGAGCACCAGCAGGCCGGCCGCCTTGTCCTTCTTGCCGGCGGGGAAGACCTCCTTGACCTCGGCGCGGCCGAGCACCGTCTCGATCATCTCGGGCCCGAGCTCGCCCGCCATCGCCTGCTTCACCCAATCGGTGAGGTGGTAGATGACGTCGTAATAGCGGAACTCGACCTTGCTTCGTTCGGCGACTTCCCGCGCCTTGGCGTTGGGGCGGACGTTGAAGCCGATGATCGGCGCTCCGCTGGCCGAGGCGAGGACGACATCGCTCTCGGTAATGGCTCCGACGCCGGCGTGGAGGATCCGCGCCTTGATGTCCTCGGTCGAGATTCGGTTGATGGCGCTGGCGATCGCCTCGACCGAGCCCTGGACGTCGGCCTTGACGACCAGGGGGAACTCGATCGCCTGGTTGGCCTTGGAGGCGAACATGTTCTCGAGGTTGACCGGGGCGGTGGTGGTGCGCTTGCGGTCGAGCACGCTCTGCCGGTAGGCGGCGACCTCGCGGGCGCGGGCCTCGTTCTCGACGACGGTGAGCGTATCGCCGGCCGACGGAACGCCGGAGAGGCCGAGCACCTCGACCGGGACCGACGGCCCGGCTTCCTTCACCTGCTTGCCCTTGTCGTCGATCATCGCCCGGACCTTGCCGGGGACGGCGCCGACGACGAACACGTCGCCGACCTTCAAGGTGCCGCGCTGGACGAGCAAGGTGGCGAGCGGGCCGCGGCCCTTGTCGAGCTTGGCCTCGACCACCGCGCCTTCGGCGGGGCGGTCGGGATTGGCCTTCAGCTCGAGCAATTCGGCCTGGAGCGCGATCGCCTCGAGCAAGCCGTCGAGATTGGTCTTCTTGAGCGCCGAGACTTCGACGTCCTGGACCTCGCCGCCCATGTCCTCGACGATGATCTCGTGCTGCAGGAGCTCCTCGCGCACCTTCTGCGCATTGGCCCCCGGCTTGTCGATCTTGTTGATCGCGACGATCATCGGCACCTTGGCCGCCTTGGTGTGGTTGATCGCCTCGACCGTCTGCGGCTTGAGGCCGTCGTCGGCGGCCACCACCAGCACGACGATGTCGGTGACGTTGGCGCCGCG
>JAXDPG010000312.1:0-2880 GCA_034668485.1 Sphingomonadales bacterium | reverse complement strand
ACCTCGCTGGGGTCGACGCCGCCTTGATCTTACCCTGCGACGAACGCCTCACCACCGCCGCCGGAATCGCCCGGCTGGCGCGCGGCGAGCCGGTCCGGCCGGGAGACAGCCTCGATCTCGCCCGGCCCGCCGCGGCGGCGCGGCAGATCCTCAAGGGCACCGCCAAGCCCAGCGACGGCATCGTCTCGCGCCGCTTCAACCGGCCCGTGTCGCAGCGCCTCTCGGCGCTGCTGCTCCACATACCCGGGATCCGGCCGGGGCACCTGACCGCCGTCACCGCCTTTCTCGGACTGCTCATGTTCGCCGCCTTCGTGTTCGACGGCTATGCCGGCCTGGTCCTCGGCGGCGTCCTCTTCCACGTCGCCTCCGTGATCGACGGCGTCGACGGCGAGATCGCCCGGGCGACCCTGAGGGACAGCCGCCGCGGCGCCGTGCTCGACACCGCCGTCGACATGATCACCAACCTCCTCTTCTACCTCGGAGTCACCATCGCCCTCACTCGCCTCTACGGGCCGCAGCATGCGTGGGTCGGCGGCTGGTGCGTGATGCTCGGCCTGGTCGGCCTGCTCATCATCCGCCGGCTGGTCGCCAAAGCGGGCGAGGCGGGCAGCTACGACATCATCAAGATCTACTATCGCCGCCGCTATCCGGACGGCGTGCCGGCACGGATCGTCGAGTTCATCGTCGCGATCACCAGCCGCGACTTCTTCGCCTTCGGCAACGCGCTGATCATCCTGTGCGGCGGCGGCGCGGCGGTCACCTACCTGCTGGCCGGCTGCTCGACCGTCTGGGTCGGCTTCATCCTGCTCGCGGCGCCCTCCATCCTGCGCGAGGCCGAAGCCGCGCCGGTCGCGCCGATGGAGCTGAGCGCCGCCGAATGAGCGTCGCGCTCAGCGGTAGTGGAGCCGGATCGTCGTCGACAGGCCGGTCTTCGCCACGTTGAGCCTCACCCGGCTGAAGCTGGGCAGGCCGAAGAAGGTCGGCGGATTGTTCGAGAAGCCGAAGCCCTCGGCCGGCAGGCCGAGGCCGGTCCGGTCGAAGTGGCGGTCGGAATCGGCGTCGTGATAGACCGCCAGCGCATAGGTCCCCGGCCGGGGCACATGGATGCATACGCGAGTCCTTCCCTGGCGGGCCCGCACCCGGCCGACGTAGAGCGAGCCGCGCTTGGCGAGGAACTTGCGGGGGTCGTCGGTGTAGAGGGTGACGGCGATCAACCCGCGACTAGAGTGGACGTTGTCGACGTCGACGTACAGCCGGGTCGAGCTCGGTATGCCGGTGCATTCCACGGCCGCGGGACTGACGCCGGCGACGAAGGCGAGAGCCAAATTACTCAGCATGCCGGCGATCCTATCGGCGCGGCGGCCCCGATCAAGCCCGCACGACCGCCTCCAGCCCGAGCCATCGCGCCATCAGGCCGAGCTCCTCCGCGAGCCGCTCTTCGGCACCGTCGGCCGCGCCGGGCTCAAACGTCGTCTGCAGCACCCGAAGTCGCGAGGCCTTGCGGTCGGCCTTGAGGTCGACGCGCGCGACCAGCCGGTCGCCCAGCAGGAAAGGGAGGACGTAATAGCCGTGCGTCCTCTTCGCCGCCGGGGTGTAGATCCCGATCCGGTAATGGAAGTCGAACAGCCGCTCGGTCCGGCTGCGTTCCCATATCAGCGGGTCGAACGGCGCAAGCAAGGCTCCGCCGCTCAGGCGCCGGGGCCGGCGGGCGTCGCGATGCAGGTAGGCCGGCCGAGCCCAGCCTTCCACCTCCGCCGCAAGCAGCACCCCCTCCTCGACGAGCTCGCAGATCGCCCGCCTTGCCGGCTCGGGCCTGAGTCGGAAATAGTCGCGCAGATCGGTTGCGGTGGCGATGCCGAGCGCCGCTCCGGCATGGGCGACGAGCGCTCGCTGCGCGTCGCCCACGGCCGGCGTCGGCGCATCGAGGATGCCAGCGGGAACCACCCGTTCGGTGAGGTCGTAAACCCGCTCGAAGCCGGCGCGGCGGGTGGCGGTGGTGATGAGTCCGGCCCAGAACAGCCATTCCAGGGCGCGCTTGGTGTCGCCCCATTCCCACCATCCGCCTTTGCCCTTGCCCTCCTCGAAGTCCGAGGCGGCGAGCGGCCCCTCCGCGCGGATTCGGGCGAGCAGGGCCTCGGCCTCGGGGCGCCGCTCGCCGGCATAGGCCCTGAGGCTGCCCCAGCCGATCTCGCCGCGCTCCGCCTCGGCCATCCGCCAGCGCAGCAAGGGGTGCATCTCAAGGGGCAGCAGCGACGCTTCATGCGCCCAATATTCGAACAGCCGCCGCTCGCGCCGCGGACCCCAGGCGGCACGGTCGATCAGGCCGCGGTCGTAGGCGCCCAGCCGCGAGAAGGCGGGAAGATAATGGGCCCGGACCAGAACGTTGACGCTGTCGATCTGATGGAGCCCGAGGCGGGCGACGGTGCGGCGAAGGTCGCGGGGGCCGGCCATGGCCGGCCGCGCCCGCCCGAAGCCCTGGGCTGCGAGGGCGATGCGCCGCGCGAGGGGAAGCGACACGCGCTCGGTCATGTGCCGTCTTCTATCCGCCGAGGCGCTCGCGGCAAGACGATGGTCTGGTTAATCGCACGCTTTGCAAATTTCTGGGATGGATTTTTTCATCCTTAGGCTATGTTACGGGCACGGGCGGGGGCCTGGAAGTGACTTCGGGCGGGGGAAGACGCACGAAGGAGTGAAAGAGTTGAACGTACAGGCCCCGCGCGATTTCATCGATCGCCGCCAGCTCCTCAGCGCCTTGCGCAGCTTCCGCCGCGGCGATTTCACCGTGCGCCTCTCCGAGGATCTCCCCGGCGAGGACGGCGAGATCGCCCGCTTGTTCAACGAGACGGTCTCCCTGAACGAGCAGATGACCGACGAGCTCGA
>JAXDPG010000311.1:0-4927 GCA_034668485.1 Sphingomonadales bacterium | reverse complement strand
GAGGATGAAGGCGGTCGCGACGGTGACGATCGGCGGCGGACTCGAGCTGCCCGCGCTCGACGGGCGCGGCCACCTGTTCGTCAACGTCGAGGACAAGGCGGAGATCGCGGAGGTAGACCTCGCCCGCCGGACGGTGATGCGGCATATCCCGCTTCCGGGCTGCGACGGGCCGACCGGCCTCGCCTATGTCCCTTCCGGGGTCCTGATCTCGGCCTGTGCGAACGGGGTCGCCAAGCTGGTGCGCGCTTCCGACGGTCGAGTGCTCGGCGAGATCGCCATCGGTACGCGTCCGGACGGCGCCTTCGTCGACGCCGCCCGCCACCGCGCCTACATCCCTTCCGGCGGCGACGGCACTCTGACGATAATCGAGACCAGAGGTCGCCTGCCCCATGCGGTCGGTCGCATAGCGACCCAAAGCAGCGCTCGCACCGGCGCCGTCGACAGCCGCACCGGGCGGGTCTACCTGCCGGCGGCTCGCTTCATGCCCCCGACAGCGCCCGGCGAGCGGCCGAAGATGGTTCCCGGCTCGTTCGAAATTCTCGTTATCGGCGGCTGAGCGAGCGGAAGGGCGGACCGATCAGTCAGCGAGCGGATAGCGCAAGCGGTGGATTGAAGGCCGTGCTGCTGGCGAGCCGGCCCGCCTTGCTCCGCTTCCTCCTTGCGCGAAGGGTGCCGCCCGAGGCCGCGGAGGACCTTCTCCAGGACCTTTTCCTCAAAGTGGAGAGTCAACCGATCGGTCCGGTCGCGGAACCCCGCGCCTATCTGTATCGAATGCTCGACAACCTTCTTCTCGATAACCGACGCGCTGCCGGGCGGCGGGCGGGCCGGGAACAGGCCTGGATGACCGCCGGAAGGGGTGCCGCCCTCGACCATGACGACCGTCCTTCGGCGGAACGACAGCTTATCGACCGGGAGCGCCTCGACATGGTCTCGGCCGCCCTCGCCGAGCTTCCGGAGAGGACCTTGCTGATCTTCAGCCGCTTTCGGATCGACGGCGCTCCGCAGAAGGAAATCGCGGCCGAGCTGGGCATCAGCGTCAGCGCCGTCGAGAAGCACCTGCAAAGGGCTTACCGCACCGTCGTCGACGTCCAGAGGCGGCTCCATGAGGATACGCCGGCTCCGCGGCGTCTATAGGGGAAGAAGGGGCCTATGACACAGCGGGACCAGGACAGGCTTACCGAGGCCATCCAGTGGCGCATTCGGCTGCGCGACGCCGCCCCAGAGGATTGGGAAGCGTTCGTCGAATGGCTGGAGGAGTATCCTGAGCGCTCCGCCGCCTATGATGCCGTGGTCGCCGCCGAGGCGACCGTCGAACCCGATATGATCCCGGTCCGGCATTCTCCCGCTGCCTTCGACACCGTCACGCCTGGCGGGGAGGCGCGGCGGCGCCGGGGTCTTTTCTATGGATCGGCGACGGCCTTCGCGGCGGTCGCAGCGATAATGCTGTTCGCATTTGTGCTGCCATGGCTGAACGCGACCTCCAGCCGTTACGAAATCGCCACCGGGCGCGGCCACCGGCAATTGGTCGCGATCGGCGACGGCAGCTCGATCGCGATGAACGGCGACACTCGAATCGTGCTGGATCGCCGAGACCCGCGCTATGCTGAATTGAAGTCCGGAGAAGCCGCCTTCACGATTCGGCACGACAATGCCCACCCGTTCACCCTGGTCGCGGGAGATCATCGCCTCCAGGACGCCGGGACCAGATTCAACGTCCTGCTCGACGAGAGCCTTCTCTCGGTCGAGGTCGCCGAAGGAGCGATCGTCTTCGATCCGGCAGCATCCCGATTGTCCCTCGGCGCGGGCGAGACTTTGGCCGTCGACGACGCCAGGGGCCGAATTATTCGCGGCCGCCAGGATCCCGACACGGTCAGCGGCTGGCGCAGGGGCCAGCTCAGCTTTAAGCATGCTTCTCTCGCCGCCGTCGCGCGTGGCCTGTCGAGGAGCATCGGGATGGACATCAAGCTCGATCCCGCCATCGCGGAGCGACCCTTTACGGGGACGATCCGGGTCGACGGCGATCCGTCGGCAACGATGGCACGGCTCGCCGCCACGCTCGACCTCGAGGCCCGCCGCAATGGCGCAGGCTGGCTGATCGAGCCGTCCTCGCGTGCGCGCCGCTGAAGCTGCCGCCTTCTCGTTGATCCTTTGCATGGCGTCGGCGCCGGCCGCCGCCGCGCAGACGCAGCAATTCGACATTCGTGCGGGCCGGCTGAGCGATGCCCTGGTTGCGCTGGGCGAGCAGGCTCGGATCTCGATCGACGCGAGCGATCCGATGCTGGCGTCGATCGCCTCACGCGCCGTCCGGGGGCGCATGACGGCACAAGGCGCTTTGGCGCGGCTGCTGGCGGGGACCGGTTATTCGTTCCGTTTCGTGGCACCCGGCGCGGTGCGCATCATCCGCAAGCCGGTTGCGCCGCCGCACCGCGTACAGCCTCGACTGGAGCCTGCTCCGACCCCGGTCGCGGCCCCGCCGCCGGAGCCGGCTCCCGACATCATCGTCACCGCCAGCAAGCAGGGCACCGCCCTCGCCCGCTTCCCCGGCACCGTCCACATTCTGGATCTCGCGCCCGAAGAAAGCGGCCGCCTCGGCGCCCGCGGCAGCGAGGCCATCGTCAACCGACTGCCGATGCTCGCCTCGACGAGTCTCGGGCCGGGGCGCAACAAGCTGTACATCAGGGGGGTCGCCGACAGCAGCTTCAATGGCCCCAGCCAGTCGATCGTCGGCCAATATCTGGGCGACGTGCGGCTCACCTTCAACGCTCCGGATCCGAGCCTCCAGCTTTACGACATCAAGAGCGTTGAGCTGCTCGAAGGGCCCCAGGGGACCCTCTACGGCACCGGCTCGCTCGGCGGCATTCTTCGCCTCGTTCCCAACGAACCCGACCCCGCCGCCTTCGGCGCCGGCGCCTCGGCGGGGCTTCTGGCCGTCCGCCACGGGGGCTTGGGCGGCGACGTTGCGGCGATGCTCAACCTGCCGGTCGTCCGCGACCGGCTGGCGCTTAGAGTCGTCGGCTACGCGTCGGAGGAGCCGGGCTACATAGACGATCTCGGGCGCGGCCGAAGCGACGTCAACCGCACCCAGGTGCATGGCGGCCGCGCCGCGTTGCGGCTCGAACCGGGCGGAGGCTGGACGTTCGAGCTCGGCGGCGTCGCCCAATATGTCAGCGGCCGCGACGGCCAATATGCCACTCGCGGCCTGCCGCCGCTCAGCCGCCGCTCCAGCGTCGCCCAGCCGTTCGACAATGATTATTTGCTCGGCCAGTTCACCTTGCGCAAGAGGTGGAAGGACGTGGAGCTGATGTCCTCGACCGGGCTGGTGAAGCACGTTCTCGAATCGCGGTTCGATGCGACGGGTTTCCCTGGCACGACGGGCACGCAGCTCTTCACCGAGGACGTCGACATCCTGCTCCTCTCGAACGAGACGCGGCTCTCCCAGCCTAACGCCCACGGCGCGGGCTGGGTGGCGGGCTGGAGCCTGGTGCACGACGTCAACCGAATCTCGCGGAGCCTCGGGCCGCCGGCGGCCCCGGTGCCGATCACCGGCGTCCGCAATGCCGTCAGCGAGGCGGCATTGTTCGGACAATATAGCCGCAAGCTGGGCCCGCGCCTCCTGGCAACGATCGGTGCTCGGGCCACCTACTCCGGGACCGTAGGCCGGCCGACCGGGGAGGGGCCGGAGGTGGACGGACCCAAGAGAAGCGACTTCAGGGTCTCGCCGACCGCGGCACTGTCCTGGCAGGCGGGCCGCCAATCGCTCGCCTACGTCCGCTATCAGCAGGGCTTTCGCGCCGGCGGCCTCGCCATCGCCGCCACCGGCTCGGCCATGACGGCGCAACGTTTTGAG
Source organism: Sphingomonadales bacterium (assembly GCA_034668485.1). Lineage (GTDB taxonomy): Bacteria > Pseudomonadota > Alphaproteobacteria > Sphingomonadales > Sphingomonadaceae > Allosphingosinicella. Next base: position 1,080 of record JAXDPG010000311.1, on the reverse strand, counting down.
TCCGACAGCCTTGCCTCGCTCGAAGCCGGCGTGCGGGTCGGGCGCCGCGGGGTCGACCAGCTCTCTTTCGACGCGGCCTTGTCCTACGCGAAGTGGAGCGACATCCAGGCGGACCTCATCGATTCTCGAGGTCTGCCGTTCACCGCCAATATCGGCGACGGGCGAATAATCGGCTTCGAGGCGGAAGCGGCATGGCGTGCCACCCGGTCGCTGCGCTTCGACGCCGCGCTCTTCCTCAACGATAGCGCTCTCGTCTCGCCGCGCCCGAGCTTTGCGGCGGCCGACGAGCGGGATTTGCCCAATATTGCCACGGCGGGCGCTCGGGCCGGCGCCCATTTCGCAACCCAGCTTACCCCCGCAATGGCCTTTTCCGTCGACGGATCGGTTCGCTACGTCGGCAAATCGCAGCTGGGCATCGGCCCTCCGATCGACATTGAGCAGGGCGGCTATGTCGACGGCGAGCTGGGCGCGCGCCTCGACTTCGGCCGCTTCGGCCTTTCCCTGGACATCACCAACGTGGCGGACGTCCGTGGCAACCGCTTCTCGTTCGGCAACCCGTTCGCCGTGGCCGACCGGACCCAGGTGACCCCGTTGCGTCCCAGAGCCGCAAGGATCGGGATCGACGCCGCCTTCTAGGCTGACGTGCGGGATTCGTTCCTCCGCGACGTCTTCTGGTTATGCTGAACGAAACGATCTTCGCGGCGCGGCAGGTGAATGAGGAGGTCGCCGTGGCCGGCCGATTGCCGAGCTTGGCGGAGGCGGCGGCGCCATCGGAATGGCGGCGGGTCGGAAGCCTCGACGACTGGACCGCATTCGGTCGGCTGCTCGCATGGGCGACGCGCAATAATCACCCGCGCCGACCAGGCCGGTTTGGACGCAAGGGCAGCGACGGGGAAATTAGGAAAGGAAGACAATGAGACATGCGTTCCTGGCCGCGGTCGCGGCGGCCGCCCTCGCCGCTTCGCCGGCGCTCGCGAAGCCTCAGACGGCGCGTATCACCATGGCGGCGGCAAAGGCCAAGGCGCTTAAAGTGGTGCCGCACGGCCGGATCAAAGCGGCCGAGCTCGAGCGTGAGCACGG
>JAXDPG010000310.1:0-14747 GCA_034668485.1 Sphingomonadales bacterium | reverse complement strand
CTCAAGAATGCCGGCCGGTTCGAGGCGATGCTGCTCGAGGCGATCGACCCCGGCCTCGCCCGACTGCCCTCCGCCTACGGCCACGACTTCGCGACCCCGCCGACCCTGCGTCACCGCCTCGGCGAATGGTCGACCCGGATCCGGCCGGTCTGGCTGCGCCAGCATAGCTATGCGCTTCGGCGGCGGCTGGGGCCGATGGCCGACGAGCATGGCGGCCTGCTCGGCCCGGACTATATGGGCCGGGTCGTCGACCTCGACTATCCGATCATGCGCCGCTTCTTCCGGGTCGAGCGGATCGCCGACAGCGGCCTGATGCGCCGCATCGCCAACCTCGAATATTTCGCCCAGCGCCTGGGGTCGAAGCTGAGCTCCTAATCCTCCCCATGCTTGCATGGGGAGGGGGACCACCCGAAGGGTGGTGGAGGGGTAGCTGGCGCGGAGCTGGTGGGTTCTCGCGAGATAGACCAAAGCCGAGCCAGCTACCCCTCCACCATGCTTCGCATGGTCCCCCTCCCCATCCGGCGATGGGGAGGATTTATCGCCGCTCCACCAGCGCGATACCCGGGCCGAGGCGGTTGCCCCTTATCGCCAGCCGCTCGCCGCTCCAGTCGCCGACGAAGGCGGTGTGCCAGCGGAAGCCGGGGACGACGGAGACGTCGTTATCCTCGATCGCAAGGCCGGCGGACGGATGCTCCGCCCCTTCCGCGGCGAGGGCGATCATCGTCGCGTAATTCTCCTTGCCGGTGCCGTTGACGAAGACGTTGCCGGCGATCCGGCCGGTGGCGCCGTTGGGCAGGTCGATCAGATAGTTGGTAGTGCGCCCGGCGCTGTCGTCGAAGCTGCTGTCGAGCACCTCGATGCGGGGGGAGCGGCTCTTGAGATAATGGCCGCCGGTGCCGCGCTCGAAGCGCGTGCGCGTCACGACGAGGCGGCCGTAATTGCCGACATAGAGCGAATGGGCGCCGTCGCCGTCGGGACGCTTGCCGAGGCCGCTGAAGGTCGAGCGGTCGATCCGGATCGTGGCCGAAGGGTCGTCGGCGGAGAGGATGCCGCACTGGCCGTCGCTGAACCGGCTGTAGGAAACATCGAGGTCGCCCTGCTCGAGCCTGATGCCGGCGCCGTTGCCGTCGGCGACCCGGACATGGGCGAAGACGAGGCCCTCGACACGGGCCGAGCGGCCGCGCAGCACCAGGGTGGCCTTGTCCTCGCAGGCGCCGCCGTCGAAGACGGCCGTGCCCGCCGTCTCGGCGACGAAGGCGATCCGCCCCGCTTCCTGGACGGCGCAGCCCCGATAGCGACCGGGCGCGATCCGGATGGTGCCGTCGCCGTCGCCGATCGCGTCGACCGCGCGCTGGAGGCTGGCGAAGCTCTCTCCCGTCTCCGCCACCGTGAAGGCGGCCGCGGCAAGGCTCGAAGGGGCGGCCGCCAGGGCCAGCGCGAAGGCGATGCGAAGCATGACGTCCCTCCTAGGGCGGACCCGGTTGACGGGCCGTTAAGCTTGCCGTGGCAGAGGAGTGGGCCATGCGCATCCTCCACGTGCTCGACCACAGCCTGCCGCTCCACAGCGGCTACACGTTCCGCACCCGTGCGATCGTGACCGCGCAGAAGGCGCGCGGCATGGACGTGGCCTGCCTGACCGGGGCGCGGCACTGGCAGGGCGGCCCCGATCCCGAGACGATCGAGGGGATCGACTTCTACCGCACGCCGCGGCCGGCGCGAGCGGCCTCGCCGCTCCGGGAGTGGCGCGAGATCCGGGCGCTGTCGCGCCGGCTCGACGCGCTGGCCGAGACGTGGCGCCCGGACCATCTCCACGTCCATTCTCCCGTGCTCAACGCCCTGGCCGCCTTGCCGGTGGCGAAGCGCCGGGGCCTGCCCCTCCTCTACGAGATCCGCGCATTCTGGGAGGATGCCGCGGTCGGCAACGGGACGAGCCGCGAAGGCTCGGCGCGCTACCGGCTCATCCGCCGGTTCGAAACCTGGGCGGCGAGGCGGGCCGATGCGGTCGCCGTGATCTGCGAGGGGCTGCGGCGCGACCTGGTCGCCCGCGGCATCGCCCCGGAGAAGATCATCGTCGCCCCCAACGGCGTCGATCTCGGCCTGTTCGGCAACCCGCTCGCCGCCGACCTCGATCTCGCGCGCAGGCTCGGCCTCAAGGGCGCCGACGTGGTCGGCTTCATCGGCTCCTATTACGACTATGAGGGGCTGGACGATCTCATCGCGGCGATGCCGCTGCTGCTGAAGAAGCGGCCGAAGGCGCATCTGCTGCTCGTCGGCGGCGGCCCGGTCGAAGAGGCGCTCAAGGCGCAGGCCCAGGCGTCCCCGGCCGGGGCGCGAATCCATTTCGTCGGCCGCATCCCGCATCATGAGGTCGACCGTTATTACGGCCTGATCGATATCCTCGCTTATCCCCGCAAGGCGATGCGGCTCACCGAGCTGGTGACTCCGCTGAAACCGCTCGAGGCGATGGCGCAGAGGAAGCTGGTCGTCGCCTCCAACGTCGGCGGCCACCGCGAGCTGATCGAGGACGGAGTCACCGGTACCTTGTTCCCGGCCGGGGACCCGCAGGCGCTCGCCGACGCCCTCGACACCCTCTTCGCCAATCGCGGCCGGTGGGAGGAAAGGCGCGACTCGGCCCGCGCCTTCGTCGAACGGGATCGTAACTGGTCGTCAAATATTTCCCGTTACATGCCCGCTTACCAAAAGCTCATGGGCAAGGCGGTCTGATGCCGAAACTCACTCTCCCAAACGGCCACGCGTTCGACGCCGGCCTGGCGGCGTTCGCGGCGCTTTCCGCCGGCTTCGTCGCCTTCGCCATGCCGGACGCGCTGTTCACCGGCCTCGTCGAGACGAGCCGGCTTCCCGACTTCCTGGCGGCGGCACGGCCGCCGCTGGGCGAAACGGCGCGATTCGCGGCGGTAGCCGGTGCCGCCCTGTTCAGCTTCGCCGCCGTCTGGGCGCTGATGGCCGCGCTCGGCCGGGCGCCGGCGCGCCGCGAGGCGGTTGCCGAACCCGAAGTCCAGGCGCCCCGGCTTCGGCGCGCCGACGCCCATCCCGACGCGCCGCCGCGGCCGCCGCTGCTCGCCCGCGATCTCGGCGAGCCGCTCGAGCTCGATCGGTTCGCGTCGGAACCCGCCGAGCCGATCCAGTTCGCCGGGGCCGAGCTTCGGCCGCTGCCGCCCTTCCTCATTCCCCAGGAGGCTGAGCCCGAGCCCGCCGCCGAAGCCGGCGAGCCCTTCGCCGAGCCGGAGCCGGAGCCGGAACCGGAAGCGCAGGCCGAGTGGGAGGCCGAGCCCGCCACGGCAGCCGAGGACATGCCGATCGCCGAGCTCGTCGCGCGGCTTCCGGAAGCCGGGGAGGAAAACGACCAGTCGCTGTCGCAGCTCGTCAACCGCATCGAATCCGGCCTGTCGCGCAAGCGCCAGGCGCTGCCCGCGGTCGAGCTTCCGGCCGCCGAGGAGCCGGCGATCGAGCAGGAGCGGGTCGGCCATCGCCTGCGCAGCGCGATCAACGACCTCCAGAAGATCGCGTCGAGCGGCGCCTAGCGCCTCACCCCTCCTCCACCGTCAGCGCTTCGAGGCGGATGCGGGCGCAGCCCGGCCGCCGCTCCTCCGCCACCACCGACAGGTCGGCGAGCAAGTGGCCGCACAGTCGAAAGTCGCAGACCCGAAGGCCGCCCAGGAACCGCGCCGCCGCGCTTTCGGCCCCCTCCCCCTCGAGCCGGAAGACGAGCTCGTGGCGGGCGCCGCGAAAGGTGACGCTCGTCCAGCCGCGGCTGCGTATCTCTTCGAGCACGAAGCCGGCAAAGTGGACGAAGTGGACGCGAACCGCGCGCAGGAAGGCGGTGCCCGCATCGGTCGCTAGCGGCGGCGGCGGCACGGCGTGATCCCCAGCTTGCGCTCGGCCCGGTCGAGGAAGGCATGCACCCGCGCTTCGGTGCGCGGACGCGGGATCCGGCCGCGCCTCAACTGGTCGACGAACAGCCCATCCCTGACCGCCGCCCGACCGAAGGCGGTCGGCCGAATCCCGGTCCGTTTCAGATAGGCTTCGATTCTCTGCAGCAATTTCAAGGCCACGCACGTCTTCCCCGCGAATCGGTGTTCACTGTCCGTTCCTCTATTGACGATCCATTCCTTTTTGTCTAGGACAATTCCTAAGATTATGGAGGAAAATATGGCCGAGACCGATCCGCGGGCTTTTCTGGACCAGCTCATCCGGGAGCGGGGCGAAGATTATGTCAGCCTGTCGCGCCTGCTGGGGCGCAACGCCGCCTACGTGCAGCAATATATCAAACGGGGATCGCCCCGGCGGCTCGCCGAGGATGACCGGCGGCGGCTGGCGAGCTATTTCGGGATCGACGAAACCCTGCTCGGAGCCACCGTCTCCCGCGGCCTCGGCGGCGACGACGGCCTGGTCAGCGTGCCGAGGCTCGACGTCCAGGCCTCGGCCGGACCGGGCGCGCTGGACGCCGAGGAGAAAAGGCTCGGCCGCATCGGTTTCGACTCGGCCTGGCTGCGGCGGCTGGGGCTGGGCGGCGGCGCGCCCGGACGCCTGTCGGTAATCCGGGTCGACGGCGATTCGATGAGCCCGACCCTCTCCGACGGAGACGAGATCCTGGTCGACCGCGAGGACGGCCCGGGACGGCTGCGGGACGGTATCTACGTTCTGAGGGTGGAAGGCACGCTGGTGGTCAAGCGCCTCGCGGTCGGGCCCGGCGGCCGGCTGTCGGTGCGCAGCGACAACGAAGCCTATCCGGGCTGGCCCGACCTGGAGCCCGGAGCGGTCGACGTCGTCGGCCGGGTGGTCTGGGTCGGCCGCCGTCTCCGCTAGCGGCGGCGCTCGCTCAGCCAGAACAGGATGGCGAGGAGCAGGCCGGCGGCGGTGCCGGCGAGGATTCCGATGCTGGGCTGGCCGACGATCACCCCCGCCACCGCCCCGGCGATGATGCTGATCGCCAGCACCGAGCCGGCCGCCTGGGTGTAGCGAGTGCGCTGCGACATGCGAGGGCTCTTGGCAGGAAGGGCGGAGCGCTTCAATTCCCCTGAGCCGCTGAAGCCCGCTTCCGTCACCCTGAACTCGTTCCAGGGCCAGCTGGTCACGCGCCGGGAAGGCGGAGGGCTGGATGCTGAAACGAGTTCAGCATGACGGGGGTGCGGGGTCCGGAATTTTCTGGTGAACGCTTCGTCAAGCATGGGCCTGCGCGGTTTCGAAACCTGCGGCCGCTAGAGCGTGGAGCAACGAATATCCCAGGGGGGAAGATTGCTTCAGCAGACCGTCTTCGAGCCCGCCGCCTTCGCCGAGGCGGCGCGCCTGATCGAGCGTTTCGGCGCCTATGCCGGCTCGGAGGCGTCGCTGCGCGCCGACCGCAGCCGCGACCTCGGCAATTTTATCCATTTCTGCCGCTGGCGCGAGGTGGCTCGGATGATCGCGCTCCTTCGCGACGAGGCGGTGACCGGGCCGGTCCATTGAGCGTCGCCGTCCGCCCCCCGCTTTCGCGGGGGCGACGGACGGTAATTTCACGGCTGGCGGCGCCTGCCCGCGGCCGCTAGATTCCCCCGATGTTTCAAGTCGCTCCGGGGCGGGGGTCGGCGGCCGTGCTGGCCGCCCTTTTTCTGTGCGCCTGCCCCCAGGCGCTGCTCGCCCAGGCCCCGGAGCCGCCGGCGAGCGACCCGCTCGACCCGCCGCCGCTCGATCCGTCGGCGCCGCTCGACCCGCTGCCCGATCTCGGAGTCGACTGGCCGGACATGGAGCAGGGCGCCGACGACAGCATCGCCGTGGCGCCCGATGCCGGCATCGCCGACGCCGCCGCGGAGCGCCGCTACACCGTCCGCATCGAAGGCCTCGACGCCGATACCGGGGCGGCGATCAAAGCCCAGTTCGACCCGCTCTCGACCCTAGAGCAGAATCGCCGCGAAGCGGCCAACGCCGCCCAGATCGACCGCCGCGCGCGCGAGGATGCCGACCTGCTCGCCGAGCTGCTGCGGGCCCGCGGCTATTACGACGCCCTCGTGCGCACCCGGGTCGAGGCGGGCCCGTCCGGGGGCGAGGTGGCGGTGACGCTCGAGGCCGAGCCCGGGCCGCTCTACCATTTCGCCGAGGTGAAGCTGCCGGGGCTGGAGGGCGCGGGCGAGGACGCCGCCGCCTTGCGCGAGGCGTTCGGAATCGCCGCCGACCAGCCGGTCGAGGCCGCCCGGGTGACCGCCGGCGAGGCGGCGTTGCGCGCCGAGCTCGGCAAGCGCGGCTACGCCTTCGCCGAGGTCGGCGAGATGGACATCGCGCTCGACCATGAGACCCGGACCGCGGCCCTGACCCTTCCGGTCAACCCGAACGGCACTCGCTTATTCGGGCGGATCATCGTCGAGGGACGGCCGCTGTTCACCGCGAAGCATATCCAGACGATCGCCCGCTGGAAGCCGGGCGCGCCCTATTCGGCGCCGCTGGTCGACGACCTGCGGCGGGCGCTGATCGCCACCGGCCTCATCTCGGCGGTCGCGATCCGGCCGGTGGCGGAACCCGGAGGCAAGAGCGTCGATCTCGCCGTATCGCTCGAGCGGGCGCCGATGCACACCATCGCCGGCCAGGCCGGCTACGGCACCGGCGAAGGCATAAGGCTCGAGGCGAGCTGGCAGCACCGCAATCTGCTCCCGCCCGAAGGCGCGGTCACCTTCCGGGGCGTGGCCGGCACCCAGGAGCAGCTCGTCGGCGCCGTCCTCCGGCGCAACAACTTCCTCCGCCGCGACCAGGTGCTCAACGCGCAATTCGCGGTCAGCCACATCAACCGCGCCGCCTACGATGCCCGGACTTCCATGCTCGCCGGGTCGATCGAGCGGCAGACCAACCTCATCTGGCAGAAGAAATGGACCTGGTCGCTCGGCGGGGAGCTGGTCGCCACCGACGAGCGCGACGTCGACCTCGCCAGCGGCATGACCCGGCGCCGCACCTTCTTCATCGCGGCGCTTCCGGCGAGCCTCTCCTACGACGGCTCCAACGACCTGCTCGATCCGACCCGGGGCTATCGTCTCGCTTTGCGCCTCTCGCCCGAGGCCTCGCTCCAGTCCGGCACCTTCGCCTACGGCCGCACCCAGCTCGACGCCAGCTTCTACCAGCCCTTCACCCCGGCCGTGACGCTGGCCGGGAGGATCCGGCTCGGGACCATCATCGGCGCCGGCCGCGACCGCATCGCGCCGTCGCGGCGCTTCTACGCGGGCGGCGGCGGCTCGGTGCGCGGCTACGGCTTCCAGCGGCTGGGCCCGCGCGACCCGGTGTTCGACGATCCGATCGGCGGGAGGAGCCTCAGCGAGTTCGCGATCGAGGCGCGCATCCGCTGGGGCAATTGGGGGATCGTCCCCTTCCTCGACGGCGGCAATATCTCGACCTCGCCATTGCCCAAGTTCGACAATCTGCGCTTCGGCGCCGGCATCGGCGTCCGCTACCACACCCGCTTCGGCCCGATCCGCGTCGACGTCGGCACCCCGCTCAACCCGCAGAGCGGCGATTCCCGAGTCGCGGTCTACGTGTCGCTGGGCCAGGCCTTCTGATGGAAGCGGAGGAGGCCCCGCCGCCGCCGCGCCGCCGCCGCTGGCTTTCGCGGTTGGCGAAGGGGGTGGTCGCGGCCGCGCTGGCGCTCGCGGTGCTTGCCGGCGCCCTGGCGGTTCTGCTCGACACGGCGGCCGGCCACCGCTTCATCGCCGACCGAATCGCGGCCATGGCCCCGCAATCGGGCCTCAGGATCCGGATCGGCCGGATCGAAGGCTCGATCTGGAACGACACGAGGCTGCGCGACGTCAGGCTCTACGACCCGAAGGGCCTGTTCGCCGAATCGCCCCTGATCGAGGTCGACTGGCAGCCGCTCGCCTGGATCGCCAACCGCCTCGTCATCCAACGTCTCGATGCCGAGCTGGCGACGCTCCACCGTCTGCCGAGGCTAAGGCCGAGCGAGCGGCCGGGGCCTGTCCTGCCCGGCTTCGACATCCATGTCGGACGGCTGCGGGTCGCCCAGTTGAGGATCGGCAAGGCGGTGACGGGGCAACCGCGCATCGCCAGCCTCGCCGGCGAGGCCGATATCCGCTCCGGGCGCGCCCTCGTCGACCTCAAGGCGGTGGTGAAGCAGGGCGGCGACCGCCTCTCGCTGCTGCTCGACGCCGAGCCCGACCGCGACCGCTTCGATCTCGACGTCCGGCTCGTCTCGCCGGCGCGCGGCGTCGCCGGGGCGATATTGGGCACCGAGCGGCCGATCGCGCTCACCGTCGAGGGGGACGGCCGCTGGGCCGCCTGGAACGGCCGCGCCCGGCTCGACCTGTCGGGACGCCGCACCGCCGACTTGCGGCTGCGCGCGGAGAATGGCCGCTACGGCCTCGCCGGAAGCCTCGCTCCCGCGCAATTCTGGACCGGCAAGAAGGCCCGGCTGACGGCGCCGGCGGTGCAGGTCGTCGGCCGCGCGACGCTGGAGGACCGGCAACTGCAGGGGCGGCTCGCCCTGCGCTCGCCGGCGATGAACGTCGTCGCCACCGGCATGTCGATCTCGCGCGCAGCCGCTTCCGCGACTTGCGGGTCGGCGCCGACCTGCTGCGACCGCCCGCTTTGTTCCCGAACATGACCGGCGAGAAGGTGCGCCTGGTCGCCTTGCTCAACGGCCCCTTCCGCACCTTCGCCTTCGCCTATCGCGTGACCAGCCCGCGGGTCGCCTTCGATGCCACCGGCTTCGAGGACGTCTGGGCCCAGGGCCGCGGCCGCTTCTCGAAGGCGCCGGTGACGGTGCCCCTGGTCATGTCCGCGCGGCGGGTGACCGGCGTCGGCGACGTCGCCGGCGGCATCCTCGCCAATCTCAGGGTCGAAGGCCTGCTCAAGGTCACCGGCAAGGCGCTGACCGGCGACGGCCTGACCCTGACCTCCGACAAGCTCAAGGGCAAGGTGGCCCTGTTCGTCGATCTGATCACCGGACGCTTCGACGTGGTCATCTCCGGCGGAATGACCCGCTACCTGATCCCCGGCCTCGGCATCGTCGACGTCACCAGCGAATTGAAGGTGGTGCCCAACCCGAGCGGCCACGGCACCCTCGTCACCGGCAAGGCGCGGGCCTGGGTGCGGCGGTTCGACAACCGGTTCCTCGCCGGGCTTGCCGGGGGCCTCCCCTATCTCGAGGCCGACCTCCTTCGCGGCAACGACTTCATCCTGCATTTCTCGAACCTCACCATCACCGCGCCGACGATACGCATCGCCGGCACCGGCTACAGGCGGCGCGACGGCACCTTCTTCTTCGAGGGCAAGGGCGTTCAGGGCACCTACGGCACCTTCGCGATGACGCTCGACGGGCACATCGAGCGGCCGAAGCTGGCGATCCGCCTCGCCCGGCCGAACGAGGCGCTGGGCCTGGCCGACGTGCTTCTCAACCTCGACCCGACCCCGGCGGGCTTCGCCTACCGGGCGGCGGGCATGTCCTATCTCGGCCCCTTCACCTCCCATGGCGCCATCCTGCTGCCCAGGGACCAGCCCGCCTTGATCCAGGTCGCGGCCATCGACGTCGCCAGCGCTCGGGCGTCGGGCGCCCTTCGCTCCGATCCGGGCGGCTTCACCGGCCGGCTCGACGTCGCCGGCGGCGGCCTCGCCGGGCGCCTGGTGTTCGACCCCTGGCACGACATCCAGCGCATCGCCGTCGACCTCACCGCCGACAATGCCCGCTTCGCCGGACCGCCGCCGATCATGATCCGCACCGGACGCCTGGAAGGCGTCGTCCTGCTCGATCCGGCCGGGACCTCGCTCAGGGGGACGCTGGCGGCGCGGGGGCTGAGCCGCGGAGCGCTCTCGGTCGCGAGCCTCAATGCCTCGGGCGAGCTGCGCGGCGGCACCGGCCAGGTCCGCGCCCGCATCGCCGGCACCCGCGGCCGCGATTTCGTCTTCGACACGGTCGCCGAAATCGCCCCCGGCCGGTTCCGGCTGACCGGCCGCGGCACCGTCGACCGGCGGCCGATCGTCCTCGCCGAGCCGGCCGTGCTGACCCGCGAGGGCGATGCCTGGCGGCTGGCGCCGACCGCCCTCACCTTCGCCGGCGGCAACGCCAATGTCTCCGGGCTGTTCGGAGGCTCGACCAGCGAGCTCAATGCCCGGGTCGACAAGATGCCGCTCGGCGTGCTCGACATCGGCTGGCCCCAGCTCGGCCTCGGCGGCACCGCGTCGGGGACTCTGAGCTACCGCTTCGGCGCTGTCGGCGAGCCCAGCGGCGCCGCCGATTTGCGCGTCCGCGGCCTCACCCGGTCCGGCCTCGTATTGTCCTCGAAGCCGGTCGACATCGGCCTGGTGGCGAAGCTCGCCGGCGGCAATGCGGCGCTGCGCGCGGTCGCGGTGAGCGAGGGCCGGACCATCGGCCGGGCGCAGGCCCGGCTCGCGCCGATCGGCCGAAGCGGCAATATCGGCGAGCGCCTGAGCGTCGCGCCTCTGTTCGCCCAGCTGCGCTACAACGGCCCGGCCGACACGCTCTGGCGGCTGACCGGAGTCGAATTGCTCGACGTCTCGGGACCGGTCGCGGTCGGCGCCGACGCGCGCGGCACCCTCGCCAGCCCGCAGATACGCGGCTCGCTGAGGACCGAGCGGGCGCGGGTCGAGAGCGCGGTCACCGGCATGGTGATCGACAATGTCCGGGCCGCCGGACGCTTCGACGGCTCGAACCTGGTGCTCGACAGCTTCGCCGGCACCACCAAGCGCGGCGGCACCGTCGCCGGCCGCGGCAGGTTCGACCTCGCCGGACCCAAAGGCTTCGGGATCGACATCGCGCTCGACGCCAAGGGGGCGCAATTGCTCGACCGCGACGACATCAAGGCGCAGGTGACCGGCCCCATCCAAATCCGCTCGGACGGCGAGGACGGCAGCATTTCGGGCCATGTCGACCTCGTCAGCGGCGCCTTCCGGCTCGGCAGCGTGACCGCTTCGGCGCAGGTGCCGAGGCTGGCGGTGCGCGAGCTCAACCGCCCGCCCGACGAGCGGCCCGCTCCGAAGCGCCTGTCGCCATGGAAGCTCGACCTCGACGTCAAGGCGAGGAACCGGCTGATGGTGACCGGGCTCGGCATCAACAGCGAATGGAGCGCCAACCTCAAGATCGCCGGCACGGTCACCGAGCCGCGCATCACCGGCCGTGCCGACCTCGTGCGCGGCAGCTACGATTTCGCCGGCCGCCGCTTCGACCTCGAGCGGGGGCAGATACGCTTCCTCGGCGAATCGCCGGTCAACCCGGTGCTCGACATCACCGCCGAGGGCGGAGTCCAGGGGCTGAACGCCGTGATCCGGGTCACCGGGCGCGGCCAGCAGCCGGAAATCGCCTTCACCAGCACGCCCGCTTTGCCGCAGGACGAATTGCTCAGCCGGCTGCTGTTCGGAACCTCGATCACCAATCTTTCGGCGCCCGAGGCGCTTCAGCTCGCCGCGGCGGTGGCTTCGCTGAACAATAGCGGCGGCGGGCTCGATCCGATCAACGCGGTGCGCGCCGCCACCGGGCTCGACCGCCTGCGCATCGTCCCCGCCGACATCACCACCGGCCAGGGCACCGCCATCGCCGCCGGCAAATATCTCGGCCGGCGCGTCTATGTCGAAGTCGTCACCGACGCCCGCGGCTATTCGGCGACGATGGTCGAATATCAGATCACCCGCTGGCTCTCGATCCTCTCCAGCATCTCCACCATCGGCCGCGAGAGCGTCAACGTGCGCGTGTCGAAGGACTATTGAGGCGCCCACGTCATTGCGAGGAGCAAGCGACGAAGCAATCCAGCTTCGCGGGGCCGCTGGATTGCTTCGCTACGCTCGCCATGACGGATTGATCTATGTTTACAAGGACTATGGTCCTGCGGCAGCAATTCGTTAACGCCGAAGCGCTAGTCTGATCCTGCCCTCAACTTGGGGATGAGGATCGAATGCCCTCGGACGAAGACAGCGGCTTCGACAGCGGCCGTCGGTCGGAACGGCTCCCGCTGGACGCGGAAGCCCGGCTCAGGCCGAACAGCTGGAGCAGCCTTCAGATCAGAATGCTCGACCTCTCCGAATCGGGCTTCCGGGCCGAATGCGAGGCCCGGGTGCAGCCCGGCGGAAGCGTCTCGCTCGACGTGCCCGGCATCGGCGCCGTCGAGGCGCAGGTGGAATGGCAGCGCGGCAGCCAGTTCGGCGCCCGCTTCTTCGCCCCGATCGAGCTCAAGCGCTGCCAGTGGACCTTCCGCGAGCGCCACCATGCGCTGGCCCGGCTGCTGGTCGAGCGCGCCGCGGCGAAACGGGCGGGCCGCCGGGGCGCCGAGGGCCAGCTGAGGCGCGAGATCCTGTCCGCACTGCCGATGCGCAAGGGCTGCGCGTCGGCGTGAAAGGAGAGCGAAGAATAAGCGCTTCTTAACTTGGATTACCTAGGCACCCATTGTCGGTTTTCCGGGGGGAGCCGGCCGATCATTATCGGGACTCTGACGCGATGCGCAAAGGGCGGTTCGCCGGTTTGAGCGACAGGGGCCAGGAGCCCGTAACTCCGCCTGGGCTCTCGGAGCTGCTCCTGTTCGACTTCGCCGCGGCCACCGGCGACGACGATGAGCGCGCGGCCCGGGCCCGCGCCCGCACCACCCAGCTTTCGCTGCCCCTGCTCACCGGTTCGCACCTCGTCTGGAGCGCGGTTCTGCTCGGCAGCCTCGCCTCGATCGGCGGCGCGACCCGGGTAGACGCCGTCGCGATCCTCCTCGGCGCAATCCTCTTCATCGACGGCCTGCTCTGGTTCGCCGCCAAGGGCGCGCGCCTCAAGCCGCACCAGGCGATGCGCCTCACCGCCGTCCATGCGGTCGCCAAGGGTGCGCTCTGGGTGGTTGCGGCGAATGTCGTCGCGGACGGGCCGGCGGCCCAGTCGCTGGTGGTGAGGGCGGCGCTGATCGCCGGTGCCGGCGCGGCCATTCCGGTCTTCTTCACCGTCCCGCTGCTGATGATGCTGGCCGCGGCCGCCACGCTTGGAGTCGCCGCCTCGCTGCCGAGCGAGGAGCCGCTGGTCCTGATAGGAGCCGGCATCGGCCTCCTCCTGCTGTGGCAGTGCATTTCGCGCTCCCGCCATCTCCTCTTCACCGCGCGCCAGCATCTGGCGGTCGAGTGGCAGGCGGAGAAGGCACGGCGCTTCGTCGCCGATTTCGAGGCGAGCGGGAGGGGCTGGTTCTGGGAGACCAACGCCGACGGCGCCCTGACCTACGTCTCGGCCGCGCTCGCCGTCCATCTCGGCCTTGCCGCCGAGGAGCTGATCGGCCGGCGTTTCGAGGAGGTGCTGATGCCGGAGCGCGGCGGCGAGGCGGATGGCGACGATCGCCACACGCTCGGCTTCCACCTTTCCGCGCGCTTCCCCTTCGCCGAGGTGGTGGTCCGGGCGCCCGCCGCCGAGGCCGTCTGGTGGTCGCTCTCCGGCAATCCGAATTTCGGCGAATATGGCCGCTTCCTGGGCTTCCGCGGCCTCGGCACGAACCTCTCCGAACAGCGCCGAAGCGAGGCGGAGACCTCGAAGCGCGCGCGCTACGACAGCCTCACCAACCTGCCCAACCGGGCGATGATGCGCGACATGCTCGACTCCGCCTTGGCCAATGCCGACGCGCGGCGGCGCGGCTGCGCGCTGATGATGATCGACCTCGACCGGTTCAAGCAGGTCAACGACACGCTCGGCCACCCGATCGGCGACAAGCTGCTCGGCAAGGTCGCCGGGCGCCTCAAGGACGTGCTCGGCGACGAAGGCCAGGTCGGCCGGCTCGGCGGCGACGAGTTCGAGGCGATCCTGCCCGGAATCGAGGAGGAGGGCCGCCTGTCCGAGCTGGCGCGGCGGCTGATCGCGCAGGTGTCCCAGCCCTACAAGATCGACGGGCACGAGATCCGAATCGGCATGTCGGTGGGAGTTGCCGTCGCTCTGCCCGGCAAGATGCTGGCCGAGGGCCTGGTCAAGAATGCCGACGTCGCGCTCTACGCCGCCAAGCGCGACGGACGCGGCACCTTCCGCTTCTTCGCCCCCGAGATGAACGCTCTGGCGACGGATCGGCAGGTGCTCGAAAACGACCTGCGCCAGGCGCTGGCGGGGGACCAGCTCAGGCTTCTCTACCAGCCGATCGTCGATTCGGTCTCGGAAGAGGTGGTCGCCTTCGAAGCCCTGCTGCGCTGGCATCATCCGACGCGCGGGCTGCTGTCCCCCGCGCTGGTCATCCCGCTCGCCGAGGAGAGCGGCCTGATGCCGCGGATCGGCGACTGGGTGCTGAGGAGCGCCTGCGCCGAGGCTGCGAGATGGCCGCGCCATATCCGGGTCGCGGTCAATCTGTCGCCGGCCCAGGTCGCCGATGCGGCGCTGGCGGCGACCGTCACCGGAACTCTGGCCGGCTCGCGGCTCGACCCGGAGCGGCTCGAGCTCGAGATCAGCGAAGCGGTGTTCCTTGCCGACCGGGCCGCGACCGAGACGACCCTGGCGCGCCTGCGCGGCATCGGCGTGAGGATCGCCCTCGACAATTTCGGCACCGGCCATTTCGGGCTCGGCCATCTGCGCGACGCGCCGCTCGACAAGATCAAGATCGACCGCAGCTTCGTGTGCGGCGCCGCCGACGCCGGCAGCCGCAACGGCGCCATCGTCCGAGCCATCGTCGTCCTCGCCGAGAGCCTCGGCATGGATACGACCGCCGAGGGCGCCGAGACGGCGGAGGAGCTGGCGCTGATCCGCCGGCTCGGCTGCTCGCAGGTCCAGGGCTTCGTGTTCGGCCGCCCGATGCCCGCCGACGAAGCGCTGG
>JAXDPG010000309.1:0-9289 GCA_034668485.1 Sphingomonadales bacterium | reverse complement strand
TTCGCCCTGCGGTTGCGCTGCAGCTGCAGCTTGCGCTTGTTGCCGGCGTGGACGAAGCGCATGCCGCTCGACCGCTCGATCGCTTCGGCGCACATCGCCGCGAATTCCGGATCGCGCGCCCGCAGCTTTCGGAAGGCGCGCTCCCCAAAGCCGCTCCCCGCCGCCGCCTGCCCGTAATTGGCGCCCTCGCTCAGCCGTTTGACGTAATGGCCCATGGCGAGTGACGTCACCCGCGGCCTGCCCCCGTTCGCCATGCTCTTCCTGCCTCGTCCCGATTCCGATTCCGTCCCTATTAGAACATAGAAAGAACATTAGGACAAATCCTATTTTTTTCTCCTCCCAACGCGTTGGCGCGCAAAGGCAAATCGGGGCCCGGCTGCTAAATTCCGCCCAAAAGATTCCCGCCCCGGCGAGTCGCGACTCGAGCCTCGCTCGCCGAGGCGCGGCCAGCCAATGCCCTCAGCCAATTGCGGCGCCAATTGCGGTGACAGTCACTAAATGCCCTGCCTCGGCCGATCGCGGTGACAGTGCATTACTCAGCTAATGCGGTGACAGTGCACTAAATTCCCGTGCACCAAATTCCCGGCCTCGCCCGAGGGCCAGCCGCCGCCCTGAGCCGAACAATATGTTCACGGTCACCGCAATTCTGTGCGAGCTCCGCACCCTCCTTGCCAGCCTCCCCGCCAACCCTCCCCGTCAGCCTGGTTTCCGGCTCGGTCGTCGCCGAGCTGGACCGGCTCGCCCGCCCTATCTACAAATCCCCAATTCGGTGCCAGGCACCGAAGCTCACGCCTTTGATTTCGAAGCGGTCGTCGAAGGGGGAAAGCGGTTACCGAATTCGAGCTTCAGATCGGCTCCACGTCGGTCGCCTCGACCCCGGGGACCCCCGGACCGCCGCGGTGCTCGCGCTCTGCGAAGGGATGCTGGCCCAGATCGCCCCATCCGGGATCCTCCGCCCCCGGCGCCGCGGACTGGAGCCGCGCGGGCCGGCTCGCCGCCACCGCCGCCCGGGCCGTCGCCGGCCCCCCACCTGAAATTGGTGACTGTCACCGAATTCGAAATTGGTGACCGTCACCGAATTCGAATTCGGCCATGACGAAGCTCTTTCCAGCCTCGGGCCTGAATAAGAAGGGCCGCGCTTCGTTCCAAGCCGGCGCCCGCTTAGAGACGGCCGACCCCGCAAAAATCAAACACTTAAGCTTCGGTGCCTGGCACCGTTTCTCCCACCTGGCGGCTTGGCGAGTCCCGCAAAATCAAGTGCTTAGGCATCGGTGCCTGGCACCGTTCTTCCGCCTGGCGAGTCCCGCAAAATCAAAGGCTTAAGCCTTGGTGCCTGGCACCGTTCGTCCTGCACCGCCGCCTGGCGAGCCCTGAAAAATCAAGGGCTTGAGCGCTGGTGCCTGGCACCGTTTTCGAACCGCGCCGAGTTCGGCAAGCTTCCCGTCGTCAAGCTGTCCGGCCCTGGCGATCGCCAGGGCGTCGTCGGGTCCCGATCAAGGCCCCGCCTCGAGGCCCTGCCTACATCTTCACGCTCACCCGCGCGTAATAGAAGGTCCCCGGCACGTCGTAGGTCGTCGGGTCCATATTGTTGAGGCCGCAGGTGAAGCAGGCCGGCGGGTCGACGTCGAACAGGTTGTTGGCGCCGAGCGCGAAGCCGAGGCCGTAAAAGTCCTTCGGCTCCCACCTCAGCTGCAGGTCGGTATAGAGGCGCGAGCCCATATGGTTGCCGTTGCCCTCGACGACCCCGCCGATGTAGCGGCCGGTCAGCGAGGCGCCGAGGCCGCCCGTCGAGGTCCAGTCGAGCACCGCCGTCGATTTCAGTTTCGGGAAGGCCTGGTCGGGGCTGCCCTGCTCGGTGCCCTCGCGCTCGATCACCGTCACTCCGCCGGTGGCCGGGACGGTGGCATGGTAGTTGAACAGGAAGGTGCTCGACCAGAACAGGCCGAAGCGGCCCAGGCCGGTGTCGCCGGTGCGGTAATTGAGGGTCACGTCGAGGCCGGTCGTCTCGATCGAGGCGATGTTCTGGAGGAGGCCGGCGATCTGGGCGATGGCGCCGGTCGCGGTCCGGGTGATGGCGGCGCAGCTCAAAGCGTCGCCATTCTGCGAGCAGCGGCCGAGCAGGGTCTCGGCGTCGATGGCCTGGATCGCGCCGTCGACTTTTATGTCGAAATAATTGGCCTCGAGGCTGAGACGGGGGATGAAGCGCGGGCTGTAGACCGCTCCGAACACCCAGCTTTCGCTCGTCTCCGGAAGCAAAGCATTATTGCCGCCGGTGATCACCGGCAGCTGCGGATTGGTCTGGACGTAGGAATTGTTGGCGGGGACTCCGTTGGCGATGCAATTGGTCCTCACCGCGGCCGGGATCGCTCCGCCGACCGCCGAGCAGGGATCGACGATCTCCTGGTCGAAGCGCGACGGGGTGCCGAACAATTCGCCGATCGTCGGCGCCCTGAAGCCCTCCGCCCAGCTGCCGCGGAACAAAAGGTCCTCGACCGGCGCCCAGTCGGCGCTGGCCTTGAAGGTGGTGGTCGAGCCCGAGGTCGAATAATCGGAGTAGCGCACCGCGCCGCTGACCTCGAGGCGGTGGAAGAAAGGCGTGTCGCGCAGCAGCGGCAGCCTCAGCTCGGCGAACGCCTCGTCGACGTTGAAGCTGCCGGTGGTCGGAAGCGCCGGGATGTCGGAGCCGAGGCCGGCGGCGATGATCGGATCGGGATCGAAATGGCCCGACTGCCGGCGATGCTCGAGGCCGACGGCGAAGCCGGCCGGGCCGCCGGGAAGGTCGAACAGCTCGCCGGAGAGGTTGGCGGTATAGTCCCACAAATCCTGGACGCTGCTGTCGTTCTGCTCGAAGGCGACGAAATTGTACATCGCGTCGGTGATCGAGCCCGCGCCTCCGAAGAGGTTGAACGGAACGCAGGGGGCGGTGCAGGCGGCGACCGGGCCGAGCGCCTGGGCGAGGTTGGCGGCGTTGATGTTGCCGAGCACCGTCTGCTTCGCCTTGTTGTGGCCGTGGGCGGCGTTGAAATCGTAATACCAGTCGCGGCCGCCGACCTCGAAGGAGCCGTCGAGCGTGGCCGTGACGTAGAGGGTGTCGACCTTCTGGTCGTAGCGCCTCGGCCCGCCCTCGACGACGCGCCGGCCGATGAAGGCGTAATTGGCGGTCTGGCCGTTGGGCAGGTTGGTCAGCAGCGTCCGGCCCGAGCGCAGCGTGCCGAACGGGTTGAACGGGTTGGTGGCGTCGATCGTGATCCGGTCGAGCAGGTTGCCGTTGCCGGAATCGGGGCCGACGAACAAAGGCAGCGGCGCCGCCTGGTTCTTGGAGTTGCGCCGGTTCCAGACCGCCTTGACCGTGAAATGGCCGTCGTCGCCGACGTCCTGCGACACGTTGGCGAAGACGCCGTAGCGCTCGAGCGGGGTCTGGATGAAGTTGAACGGCGCGAAGTTGAAGCGGTCCGGAGCGCCGGCGAAGGCCCGGTAGTCGGCCAGGGTCGGCGCCCGCCCGATCACCGGCGCAACCAGCGTCAGATCCTGGCCAAGCACGATGAAGCGGCCCCTGGGCGTGCCCGAGCTGCACGAATTGTCGCAGGCGGTGGTGCCGGGCGTCGGGAAGAGCGAGATCGAGCGGTCGGCGGAGCTCACCCCTTCCTGCTTCACGTAATTGCCGCCGACGACGACGCTGAGGCCGTGGGCGCTTTTGCCGTTGCCCCAGCTCAGCTGGTAATTCTGGGTGAAGCCGTCACCCTGGCCGTAGACTCCGACCTGGGCGGAGGCGCGAAGGCCGTCCTGTTGCTTGCGGGTGATGATGTTGACGACCCCGGCGATCGCATCCGAGCCGTAAATGGCGGAGGCGCCGTCCTGCAATATCTCGATCCGGTCGATCATGCTCTCCGGGATCGAGTTCAGGTCGGTCGCTCCGGGGACGCCCGAGGCCGAGGCGCCGTTGACGTATCTGAGGCCGTCGACGAGCACGAGCACCCGCTTCGAGCCGAGATATCTCAAATCGACCTCGGCGGCGCCGGCGCCGACTCCGCCGCCGTCGGGCGGATTGCCGAAATTGCCCGAATTGTTGAAGCGGCTGTTGAGGGCGCCGCCCGAGCTCGGCAGGCGCTGGATGACGTCCGCGGTCGAGGTGAGGCCGGTCCGGTCGATATCCGCCCGGTCGACGAAGGTGACCGGCTGGTCGCTGTCGAGCGGGTTGCGGCGGATGCGCGAGCCGGTGATGACGATGTCCTGATCGCCCTGCGCGGCGACGGTGGCGGCCTGGTCGGGCACCGGCTCGTCGGGCGTCGTCGTCGAGGGCTGGGCGAAGGCCGGAGCGGCGAGCAGGGCCGCTGCCATGGCCAGGGTTGCACCACTCAAGCGAAGCCCGCGATTCAGTCTCGTCATGTCCATTCCCCACGGCGAGGGCCGCGACCGCCGCGGTCTTCCTCGCCATGCTTGCGATTAACACCGCACAAGCGGCCCGCGGGAAGCAGAATCGCAGCCGGAACGGACGAATTGACCTGCATCGTTGCAAAGGCGTTACAGTCGCCGTGCGGGCGGAGTGGCGCGGCCATGCCACGCCTCGCCCGATCCCTGCGGAGAAAGCGCGGGCCCTGTGGGTTCCCCTCCATGCCCTGCGGCCGGGTGCCGCAGCGACGGCGCCTGCACGGCCGGCGCCTGCGAACCTGAACCATTGGAGTAGAGGCGATGAGAACTGCCGCTTTAGCGATTGCGCTCCTGTTGAGCGGCGCGGCCTTCGCGCAGACGACGACGACCACCCAGCCGGACGTCGACGTCGACGCCCATGTCGGAACCCAGCCCGACGGCGACCCGGACGTCGATCTCGACGTCGACGCCGGCACCAAGACCAGGACCACCACGGTCAATCCCGACGGCACCACGGTCACCACCAGCACCAGCACCACCGACGGCGCCAGCGACGGCCCGAGCGACGGCACCATGACCAACGGCTCCATGACGGTGGCGACCAACGTCACTCCGCCGATGAACCCGGTCGTCCAGCCGAGCAACGCCGCGCCCGAGCGCGACGCCCGCGGCATCCCGGTCATCTCCGACCCCGCCGTCGTCCCCGCCGGCTATAACGGCACCACCGGCACCGGCACCGGCGTCGGCGGCCCGATGGTCGATCCGGTGACCGGCGCCGCCGTGACGGGCGCCGAGAAGACCCACCCGCCCTGCACCCGCACGGTCACGGACAATTGCGTCCAGACCTACGAGCGGGGGCGCCGGCGCTAAGTGACCATGGGGACACGTAAGGTTTCCAGACGCAAGTGCGTGTCCCCAAGCCACGGTAGCAGCCCTTGGTCCACCCTGACCTCGAGGTCTTCGAAGAAGCGGCTGAGATAGCTGCTCCAGTCGTCCTGACGGGCTCAGGAGGAGGTGGGCGGGCTCATCCGCTTGGTCCCGCGACGGCCGCCTTTGGCGCTGCCGACGCTTCCGTTGCCGACGGCAGCCCGATCCATCCGCTGCCCATCGCGACCGCATAAGCCGCCAGGAGGCCCAGATAGAAGGGCCAGATCGACCAGGAGCGGAACGCTCGCGCCAGCGCGCCAGGCTCGATCGGTGCCTTGGCCTCGAAGCTGTCCGAGATCGCGTAGCTGCGATCGCGTATCTTGCCGACGATTTTCGCGAACAAGACGCGATAGGCGCGTTCCTGGGCGAGATAGTTGGCGTCGAGGAAGGCGAACATGACGATAGGGACGATGGCAAAGGCCGCGATAGCCGGTACTTTTGTGCCGGCCGCGAAGCTCAACAAAGCGCCGACCAGAGCAAGGCACCAGGTCTTGCAGGAGGCGCTGTTGGTGGCGAGCCGGGCGATGATCGCCTGAAGCATTGAAATGTGCGCCGTGACGGCGGAATTGTCCGCCGGCCACAACGGCGACGTCGGTGCCCCGGTCCCCATGATCCTCCCCTCATGCTCATCGCCGATATTAGGGTAGCTGCCTGGCGCATCGCAAGCAGCTTGCTGGTGACACGGCTTCTTGGCGGTGGAGGCAAGCTTCCCTAAACGAATCTATCGCGCGGCGTCCCTCGCTGCGATGCTCGAGGCGGCGACGGGCGCGGGGCGCAGCCCGGGCGACGGCGATTTTTGCAATGGCCGGGGAGCCACCCCATGCTACGAACGGCTTGGTCGACAGGTTGGGGCGCTTCGCACAATGGCAACCGGTATCGCGTCTGAGGAATCGCCCGCCGCGACCCGCTTCCGCCTCCGCCTTCCCCGCCGCGTGCCCGATTTCGGCCCCCGCGGTTTCTTCGTTTTCCGCCTTCTCTGGTTCGCCGCCTTCGCGCTAGCCGTGGTGGGCCCGATCGCCGGCACCTGGCAGCGCTTCGCCGACGCCGGGCGCAACAGCGCGCTGGTCGCCGGCAGCCGGGCGGGGGTGGCGCTGGCCGAGGCCGATCTCACCCGGATCCGATTCCCGGTCGGCCCCGCCGCGGCCGCCGCCGGGATCCGGCCCGGCGACAGGATCGTCGCCATCGACACCATCCCCGTCTCGCCGCTGGTGCGCCTGCCCTCCCCCGCCGATCCGAAGGGCGCGGGGACCGAGACCGATCAATTGCTGCTGGGCGACCTCGTCGGCGGCGCCGAGGACCGCGACATGACGCTTCGCCTGCGCTCGCCCGACGGCCGGGAGCGCGACGTCGCGGTCGGGACCGGCGAAACCCATATCGAGGCCGCCGCCCGAGCCCGCGGCATCCCGCCCGGCCTGCTGAGCTTCGTCGACCTCATCCACCTCCTCACCTACCCGTTGCTGCTCGTCTCCGCCTGGCTGCTCTACAAGCGCAAGCGCCACGACGTGGTGAGCTCGATCGTTTCGCTCGCCATCCTTCTGACGATGGGGACGGAGCAGCCCTCGGCCGCCTTCCTCGACAGGATCGCCGGCATTCCGGAAAGCCTCCACAGCGCGCTCTACGATCTCTCGAACATCTGCCTGATCGGCGGCATCCTGCTCTTTCCCCACGGCCGCCTGTCGCCGCGCATCACCCTCGGGCTGCTGGCCGTCCTGCCCCTGCTCCTGTTCCTCAAGGGGGACATCTACCGGGCGCTGCTGATCGCCGCGGGGGCGTCGGCGGTGCTGCTGTTCCTGTGGCGATTGAAGACCGCCACCGGCGACGAGCGCCAGCAGCTCAAATGGGCGGTGTTCGGCTTCTCCGGCTACGTCTTCTTCCTCGGCTTCTCGCTGACCTCGGACATGCTCAAGCTCGGCGCCTCCAGCCTCGGCCAGCAGCTCGCCCTCGAGCTCGCCGCCAGCTTCGCCTTCGGCCTCGCTTTCCTGCTCCTCCAGGCGGGCCTGCTCGTCGCTCTGCTCCGCTACCGCCTCTACGACGCCGAGGTGGCGATCAGCCGCTCGGCCTCCTTCGCCCTCATCGCTTTGATCCTCGCCGGCATCTTCGCGGCAACGATGGAGGGGGTGAAGGAAGTGATCCAGCGCCTGTTCGGCCAGGATGCCGGTTCGATCGCCCCGATCGTCGGTGCCGCTTTGTCCACGGTGATGATCAACCCGGTCTACGAGCGGGTCCAGGGCTGGGCCGAAAAGCGCTTCCAGCGCCGGCTTGCCGAGATGCGTCGGGACCTGCCCGATTGCCTTCGCGACCTGCGCCACTTCGCCAGCCTGCCCGAGCTGGTCGAGGAGGTGCTCGAGCGGATCGCGGCGGGCGTTCGCTCGGCGCGGCTGGCCCTCGTCCTCGACGGGCGGGTCGCGGGGATCCGGGGCACCGACGCGGCGGAGGTCGAGGCCTGGCTGGCCCGCACCGCGCTCGACCCGGCCTGCTCGTCCAACGTCGAGACCGGCGACCCCTTCTTCCCGCTGCGGCGCCCGCTCAGCCTGGACGACGGCACCTGCCTGGGCTGGATCCTGCTCGGCCCCCATCCCGACCGGTCCCGCCTCAGCACGGCCGAGCTGGACGCGCTCGACGAACTCGCCGGCCCGATGGCAAGGGCGGTTCGGGTGGTGATGGCGCGCGAGGCGCGCGAGCGGGCGCTCGAGGCGACGCTCGCGAGCCAGCAGCGCCAGATCGATGCGCTTTCGAGCCGGCTCGTGGGTGTCCGTGACAATTGACACAAGGGCCCGGGCCCGCCGGCACGAAGCCGCAACAGGGCTGGATTAGAAGGCCTTTCCAAGGCTATTGAAGATTGTCCTTCGCAAAGGTGGAAGAGATGGCAAGAACCGCGTTCAACCTGTTGATCGGCGCGGCCGCGCTGGCGGTGCCGGCGGCCCTGTCGGCGACTCCTCTGGTCGTGCGCTCGCTCGGGCCCTCCGCCAAGGCCTATCCGCCCGGCCGCGCCGTCGGCGAGAACGTGCCCGTCGTGCTCAAGGCCGGCGACGTCGTCACCGTGCTCGCGCCGTCGGGCGCCCGCACCCTGCGCGGCCCCGGAACCTTCAAGGTCGCGGGTGGCGGCAGCGGCCCTCCGTTCAATCCGCGCTCCCGCTTCGGAGCGATGCGCGGCGCGGAAGTGCCGCCGGCGCCCGGCCTGTTCGACGTCGACGTCTCGAGGAGCGGCAACGTCTGCCTCGCCGACACCGGCCAGGTGCTGCTCTGGCGCCCGGCCGGCGAAGCCGAGGCGACGCTCGAGGTGGTGCCCGCCACCGGCGCCGGCCAGCCGGTCGCCTGGCCGGCGGGACGGCTGGTGCAGCGCTGGCCGCAGCTTCTGCCGATCGCCGACGGCGCCGAATTTTCGCTCAAATGGGCGAATGGCGGCGAGGCGACCCGGCTGAAGTTCAAGACCCTGGCCGCGGTCGGCGAGGACCCGACCGCGCTCGCGGCGGCGCTGATCGACAAGGGCTGCCAGGCCCAGCTCGATCTCCTGGTCCGCAATGCCCCCGTCGAGAGCGACGGCGAGTAGCGCCGAACGGACGTCAGGCCACCCGCATCAGCTGGCTCGGGAAGGGCTGCGCCAGGGCGCAGGCGTCGGCGGCCTCGCCGTCGAGCCATGCGTCGTAATCCTCGCGCCGGAGGATGACCGGCATCGCCTTGGGATGGAGAGGGGCGACCAGGGGGTTGGGCTCGCAGGTGAGGAAGGCGAAGCGGCGGGCGCCTTCGCTGAAGCGCCCGATGCCGGCGAAGGCGCAGCCTTCCTCGCCTTCGATCGTGAACCACCAATTGGCGGGACGGCCGGTCTCCGGATTCTTGCCGGGCACGGTCCGGACGATGCTCCAGGCCATGCATTCGAGCCGGCGCAGCCCCGCCTCGTTGCGGACCACCACCGCTTCATATTTGGGATAGATGTCGGGCCTGGGCTCGAACGGATCGGGCAGCGGTAGCGCGTCGAACAATCGGGCGAGATTTT
>JAXDPG010000308.1:0-2724 GCA_034668485.1 Sphingomonadales bacterium | reverse complement strand
TGGGGCAGGTCTCCGCGCCGGCCTGGATCCGCGATCCGTTGCCGGCCCGGCAGGCGCGGGCCACGGCCCTGCTGCGGGAGGCGGCGGGTGCAAGCGGGCGCCTCAAGGTCCGGGTCGCGCTGCCGGCCGGACCCGGCATGGGGCTGCTCTTCGCCCGCCTGCGCCGCGACTGGGCCGCGGTCGGGGTCGAGGCGGTGCGTGTGCCCGCCGGGGCCGCCGCCGAGCTGCGCCTGATCGACGAGGTCGCCCCGGCGGGTCTCGCCAGCTGGTATCTGCGCCATTTCTCCTGCGAGGCGGGCCCGGTCTGCGACCCGGCCGCCGACGAGATGATGGCGGCGGCGCGGATCGCCCCCGACGCGGCCAGCCGCCGCGGCCTGCTCGCCAATGCCGACCGGATACTTGCCGGGCTCGGACCGTTCATCCCGCTGACCGCGCCGGTGCGCTGGTCGCTGGTCGCGCCGCGGCTGACCGGCTTTCGCCCCAATGCCTTCGGCCGCCACCCGATCGGCGAGCTGATCGAGCCGCAACCCTAGGAGAGACGGATGGCGCGCCCGCAGGACCAGTTCGACGCCGCGCTCGACCGGCTGCCGATAGGGCGCGACGCGGCGTCGGTGCGCCGGCGCATCGAGGCGATGGAGAAGCTGCTCGAGCGGATGTTCACCTTGCCGGGCACCGACCGGAAGTTCGGCCTCGACGTCGTCCTCGACCTCATTCCGGTGGGCGGCAGCCTGGTCGCCGCGGCGATGGGCGGCTGGCTGGCCTGGGAGGCGCGCAACCTCGGCATGCCGAAATGGCATCTGGTTCGGATGGGCGGAAATATCGGAATCGACTTCCTCCTCGGCGCCATTCCCTGGGTCGGCGCCATCCCCGATTTCTTCTTCCGCTCGAACAGCCGCAATCTGAGGATCGTCAAGCGCTGGCTCGACAAGCACCATCCCGAGACGATGCTGGTCGAGGGCGAGGTGGTGGCGAAGGATTGACCCCTCTCCCGTCCTTACGGGAGAGCCTATCCCGGCGAAAAATCCAGCCCGATATCCGCCGCCGGCGCCGACTGGGTGATGCGGCCGACGGAAACGTAGGTGACCCCCGTCTCCGCCTTGGCTCGGATCGTCTCCAGCGTGACTCCGCCGCTCGCCTCGGTCGGCACCCGGCCGGCGACGAGGGCCACGGCCTCGCGCAGCGTCGCCGCGTCCATATTGTCGAGCAGCAAGTGGGTGGCCCCCGCTTCGAGCGCCGGCCCGATCTGGTCGAGCCGGTCGACCTCGACGATGATCCGCTCGATCCCCGCCGCCGCCGCCCGCCGCACCGCCTCGCCGACCCCGCCCGCCACGGCGACATGATTGTCCTTGATCATCGCCGAGTCCCACAGGCCGATCCGGTGGTTCTGCGCTCCGCCCATCCGGGTCGCGTATTTCTCCAGCAGGCGAAGGCCGGGGAGGGTCTTGCGGGTGTCGAGCAGGATCGCGCCGGTGCCTTCGATCGCATCGACGTAGCGCCGGGTCAGCGTGGCGATGCCGGAGAGGTGCTGGACGATGTTGAGGGCCGAACGCTCGGCGGTGAGCAGCGCCCGGGCACGCCCGGAGAGGCGCAGCAGGTCGGCGCCGGCCTCGAGACGCTCTCCCTCCTTCGCCAGCGCCTCGATCTCGACCTCGGGATCGAGCGCCCGGAAAAAAGCTTCCGCCACCGGCAGGCCGGCGAGGACGATCGCCTCGCGGCTGTCCATGATTCCGGCGAACCGGGCGTCGGCCGGGATCACCGCCTCGGAGGTGATGTCGCCCGCCTCGCCCAGGTCCTCGGCCAGAGTGTCGCGGACGAAGCGGTCGAGGTCGAAGCCGGGCAAGGTGAAGCTCATTTCGGTCCTTTTGGAACCCCTCTCCCGTTCTTTACGGGAGAGGAGGAGAGGGACAGCTGGTTCAATGCCCCCCTCCAACCAGCTCCCGCTTCAGATAGGCCATCAGCAAGGCCGCGCGCTTGGCGTCCTCGGCATTGTCGGCGCCGACGCTGTGGCCGCCTTCCAGATATTCAGGGAAGTAGAAAAGGTCGCCATATTCGCCGAGGCGGGCCGCCATCTTGCGGGCGTGGCCGGGATGGACGCGGTCGTCCTTGGTCGAGCTGTAGAAGAAGACGGCGGGGTAATGAACGCCCGGCCTGACATTCTGATAGGGCGAATATTTCGACATGAACGCCCAGTCCTCGGGCTTGTCGGGATCGCCATATTCGTCGACCCAGGAGGCGCCGGCGAGGAGGTGCGAATAGCGCTTCATGTCGAGGAGGGGCGAGCCGGCGATCACCGCCGAATACAGATCGGGCCGCTGGGTCATCGCCGCTCCGACCAGGACTCCGCCGTTGGAGCGGCCGGAAATCCCGATCCTGCCCTTGGCGGTCACGCCGGTGCGGATCAGGTCCTCGGCGACGGCGTGGAGATCGTCGAAGCTTCTCTGCCGGTTCTCGCGGAGCGCCGACTTGTGCCATTCGGGCCCGTATTCGCCGCCGCCGCGTATGTTGGCGAGGACATAGGCATTGCCCTCCTCGGTCCAGAACATGGCGAGCGGGCCGGCGCGATAGGGCTGGCCGGTGAGATAGCCTGGGGTCTGCGCGGCGCGGAAACCGCCATAAGCGTGGATGAGCGTGGGAACCGGCCCCGTGGCGCCCTTCCGGCGCACCAGGAAGTAGGGGACCTTGGTCCCGTCCTTCGACGTCGCGAAACGCTGCTCGACGGTCCGG
>JAXDPG010000307.1:0-4620 GCA_034668485.1 Sphingomonadales bacterium | reverse complement strand
TCGTCAAGGCGATACCGGTGCTCGGCGCCCTGGCGCTGGGCGCTCAGCGGCTGCTTCCCCTGCTCCAGCAGGCCTATTCCGGCTGGAGCCTGGCGAGCGGCAATCACCGCGCCTTCCGCGACATCGTCGAGCTGATGGAAGCGCCGATCCCGGCTCCGCAGCCCGCGGCGGCGCAGCCGCTCGCCTTCGAGCGCGAGCTCGCCTTCGAGCGCGTCGGCTTCCGCTATCCCGAGGGCCGCTTCGGCCTCGTCGACGTCGACTTCAGCCTCCGCGCGGGCGAGCATGTCGGCATCGCCGGCCCGACCGGGGGCGGCAAGTCGACCCTGCTCGACCTGATGATGGGCCTGCTCGAGCCCGATTGCGGCGCCATCCTCGTCGACGGCCGGCCGCTCGACGCGGCGAGCCGGCCGGCCTGGCAGGCGGGCCTCGCCCATGTCCCGCAGGCCATCTACCTCGCCGACGACACGATCGCCGCCAACATCGCCTTCCCGCGCCAGGCCGAGGGGCTGGATCCGGAGCGGCTTCGAGCGGCGGTGCGCGCCGCCCAGCTCGAGAACTTCCTCGCCGGCCTGCCCGAAGGGCTCGAAACCCGCGTCGGCGAGCGCGGCGTCCGGCTCTCGGGCGGGCAGCGCCAGCGCATCGGCATCGCCCGCGCCCTCTACCGCCGGCCGCGCCTGCTCATCCTCGACGAGGCGACCAGCGCGCTCGACGAGGCCACCGAGGGAGCCGTCCTCGCGGGGCTGCAGGGACTGCGCAAGGACCTCACCCTCGTCACCGTCGCGCACCGCGCCACCACCCTGGCGGCCTGCGACCGCCTGATCCGCGTCGAGGGCGGGCGGGTCAGCGAGGGCTGATCGCCCCCTCGGGCGATGGGGGACGGCGCGCCGCCGATCCCGGCCTGCCGGACTGACTAAGATGAAGGACGTGCGGTCCGAATCGTGTCAGGGAGGCGCTCGGAACGCGGAGCGCCGGGCGCGCGTTCACGCCCGGCACCCGACAGGAGAATTGAGATGGCCTCGGCATGACGGAGCGGCACCTGATCGCCTATGCGATCCTGCTCCTCCTCCTGATCGGCGCGGCCGCCCTCTGGCGGATCGCCCGCGGCCCCCGCCGCCGCCGCCACGCGCCCGAGCCGCACCTGCGCATCGACCTGCTCGGGGACGAGGCCGGTGAGACGCTTGGGCCAAGCCCTGACCCTTCCCGAAAGGCGGAGGGGGTCGCGGGCGGGTCGGCAGGGTGGTGCTGAAGCGGAAGGGTTTCGCGGCGAAAGCCGGGATCCAGTCGCGCCGTCCGCGCCGCCGGGTCCCGGCCTTCGCCCGGGCACAAAGGGTTCAGATCGGCGGAACCGACTTCAGTGACGCAGGCCCGGATTGAATTCCGCACCCTCGCAGAAGGCTCGCTCCTGGTCGTTGTTCGCGATCGTGTAGCTGCCGGTGTTCACATTCTGGGTGCTGTTCGAATAGTCGAACGCGCGCGACTTGCCGCCGCTGTTCGCGGCCTGCGCCTCGGCGGCCTTGCGCGGCAGATACTTGCCGGAAAGCGCGGTCGCATCGGCGCCCGACGCGGCGTCGGCGGCGCTGCCCCAGGTGATCAGGCAGACGCGGTCCTGACCGGGCGCGTCGCTCGACTTGCCGGGCGTGGCGTTCTGCGCCGCCACCGGCCCCGCCAAACCGAGCGCGAGGACGGCGAGTCCCGCCGTGCTGAGCTTGAGCATCCTTCTTCTCCTTTCTGTCGCTCCCCCCGGGCAAGAACGGCACGGCGGCGGCGGGCGTTGCCAAAATTGATGCGAAGCGGGCGGACGGTGCGATAAGGCGACGCGCTTCATAACCCAGGTTTGAAAGGTGCGACCATGACCGATCCCGCCCATCCCCCGCTCCGGCATTTCCCGCCTTCCGGCCCCGCCGCGGAAGCGGCCCGCGCCGGCGGCTTCACGCTTCCCTTCTCGGCCGCGGTGCGCGCGGGGGACGTGCTCTACCTGTCGGGCCAGATCGGGGCGCTGCCCGACGGCAGCCTGGCCGAAGGGATCGAAGCCCAGGCGCGGCAGGCGATGGCGAATATCGGCGCGGTGCTGGGCGATGCCGGGCTCGGCTTCGGCGACGTCTTCCACTGCCTCGTCATGCTTGCCGACATGGAAGAATGGGGCGCCTTCAACCGGGTCTATCTCGAGCATTTCGAGGCCGGCCGGCTGCCCGCTCGAAGCGCCTTCGCCGCGGCGGGGCTGGCGCTCGGCGCCCGCCTCGAGATCGAATGCAGGGCCTGGGCGGGCGGGCGCTGACGGAATCGCTCCCTTGCCTCGCCGGACCCGGCTGCTAATCTGGCGCGTCCCGCGGGAGGTCCGTCGATGCTGTTGCCGCTTGCACTCGCCTTGCTCGCGCAGCCGCTCCTGGGCGGGCCGAGGCTCGCGGCGAGGCCCGGGCCGCCCGATTTCGACCCTCAGGAGACGATCTGCAGATATGACCGCGAGCCCGGCTCGCGCCTCGCCACCCGCAAGGTCTGCCGCACCGCGGCCCAGTGGGAGGAGGAGCGCCGGCTCGAGCGCGGCAATCTCTTCCGCCACCAGTTCAACGGCGGGCAATAAAAGGGCGCGATTCCGGTTCTTTGCCGCGGCGCGCGACGATGCTATGCTGCGCGGATCGGAGGAACGGCGCATGCTCACCACGATCGTTGCTTTCGCCCTGCTTGCCGGCTCGGAGGGCTTGCCGGCAGTGGACCTCAGCGAGCCCCGGAAACCGGGCCGGGATCCCAACCGCTTGGTCTGCAAATATAGCGACGAGCCCGGCTCGCGGATTCAGCGCCGCAAGGTCTGCTATTCCGCGGCCGAATGGGCCGAGCGCAAGCGGATCGAATTCCAGTATCTGCTCGAAAAGCAGTATAACGGCGCCAAGTAGCGCCGCTTCCGGACCCTAGGCGAGCTTGTCGGCGTAGAGGAAGCGGCCGGGCCCGAGCCGGGCGAGGACCTGCTGCAGGCTGTTGTAGGGAAGGGCGAAGCAGCCCTCCGAGCGCCCGAGCTTGCCGTGCGCCGCGATCTGCTCGGGCTCGGCGTACCAGGCCGAATGGACGACGATGGCGCGGGCCTCGGCGTTGCTGTTGCTCCAGTCTAGCCCGGAGAGGCGCAGCGAGCGGCCGTATTTGCCCGGATAATAGTCGCCGGTCCGGTAGCCGCCCTGGGACGAGGCCTCGGAGCCGAACGCGTTCGAGAAGCGCTCGACGAAGCCGCTATGATCGGGGTCGGAGCCGCGGCCATGGGCGACGAGATGGTTGCTGACCCGCCCCGAGGCGGTGTCGAGCAGATAGAAGCGATGATCGTGCGACGGCCGGCTGAAATCGGCGATGGCGACGACGTCGATATGGTCGAGCTGCGAGCGGTGGCGGTCGAACGCGGCGCGGGCCCGGGCCAGGAGGCGCGGGTCGATGACTCCGTCCACCGTCACGCGCGGCTGGGCGGGAACGATCGGGCGCACCGGAAGCGGCCTCGGCTCGGGATCCTTCAGCCCGGCGACGATCTCGGCCAGTGACTGGCCCTGCGCCGCGGTGGCGAGAAGACCGGCTCCGGCCGCAACACCGGCCCCAAGCAATTGCCTGCGCGAGTAGATCAAGATTTTCCCCTCAGCTCTGATATCCTAGTTATAGCCTTTGTCCTTAAGTTCCAGTGAAGTGCGGCCTGTTCACCGCGTCGATGCCGCGACTCACCGCACAATTTCGCCCCAGCTGGTTACCGAGGCGTAACGGCGTCGGCGAAGCGTGCCGGGAACCCGGCAGGCCGTGGAAGCGTCTGTCACGACGATATGGCCGAATATGATCGCCTCGCCGTCAAGCCCGGATTTCCGCCGATGGAGGCGAAGCTCGTCGACGCGCTCCCCGAGGGCGAAGGCTGGCAATATGAGCCCAAATGGGACGGCTTCCGCTGCCTCGTCTTCCGCGACGGACCGGACGTCGCCCTGATGTCGAAATCGGGCAAGCCGCTCGGCCGCTACTTCCCCGAGGTGGTCGATACCGTCCTCGCCATGGAAGCCGACCGGATCGTGCTCGACGGCGAGCTTGTCATTCCCGTCGGCGGTGTGCTCTCGTTCGACGCCCTCCAGCTGCGCCTCCATCCCGCCGAGAGCCGGGTCAACCGGCTGGCCGGCGAGACTCCGGCGCAGCTCGTCCTGTTCGACCTGCTCTTCTCCAGGGAAACGAGCTATGTCGGCGCGCCGCTCGAGCTCAGGCGCCGCTCCCTCGAGATCATCTACGCGGCCGAGCAGCATGACGATCTCCTGCTCTCGCCCTGCACCTCCGACCTGGCGACGGCGCGGGGCTGGCTCGAGGAGGTCGGCGCGGCGCTCGACGGGGTGGTCGCCAAGCGGCTCGAGGCGCCTTATCAGCCCGGCGAGCGGGCGATGCTGAAGATCAAGGCGATGCGCACCGCCGATTGCGTCGTCGGCGGCTTCCGCTACGCGACCGGCAAGAGCGAGGTCGGCTCGCTGCTGCTCGGCCTCTACGACGAGGCGGGGCTGCTCCACCATGTCGGCTTCACCTCGTCCATCGCGGCCGGCGAGCGGGCCGCGCTCACCCGGCGCCTGGAGGCTTTGGTCGAAGGCCCCGGCTTTACCGGCGACGCGCCCGGCGGGCCGAGCCGCT
>JAXDPG010000306.1:0-5102 GCA_034668485.1 Sphingomonadales bacterium | reverse complement strand
TTTGCCAGATTCCTGTCGGCGATATCCGGCGCCGAGCCGTGAATTGGCTCATAGAGTCCGGGTCGTCCGGGATCGCCGAGCGCTGCCGATGGGAGCATGCCGATCGACCCGGTCAGCATCGCCGCCTGGTCGGATAATATATCCCCGAACAGATTGTCCGTGAGGATGACGTCGAACTGCTTCGGGTTCTTGACCAGCTGCATCGCGCAATTGTCGGCGAGCATGTGGGTGAGCTCGACATCGGGGAACTCCACGGCGTGGAGGGCGGTGACCTCCTCGCGCCATAGCTGGCCGGCCTCCATGACGTTCATCTTGTCGATCGAGCAAACCCGGCCCTTGCGTGTCCGCGCGATTGCAAACGCCGTGCGCGCCACGCGGTGGATCTCGCTCGTCGTGTAAACGTGGGTGTTGACACCGCGGCGTTGGCCATCGGCGAGCCGCTCGATACCGCGCGGCGCACCGAAATAGACGCCGCCCGTCAATTCCCGAACGAACATGAGGTCGAGACCGGCCACCACTTCCGCCTTGAGAGTGGACGCGTCGATCAGCGCTTCGAAGCAGAAAGCCGGACGCAAATTGGCATAGACGTTCATACCCGACCGGAGCGCGAGCAGGCCAGCCTCGGGCCGCGACTCATAGGGGCGATCGGCCCATTTCGGTCCCCCGACAGCCCCCATCAGAACGGCGTCAGCCGAAAGCGCGGCCGCCAAGGTGGCCTCCGGCAGCGGCGCTCCGGTGGCGTCAATCGCTGCACCGCCGACGAGCCCGTGCAGGAGCTCAATCCCGGCGCCGGCGGCGCCGTTGAGATGCTGGACGATGCGCTCGCTGACGTCGGTCACCTCCGGACCGATCCCGTCGCCGCCCAGGAGAAGGAGCTTCTTACTCAAAGCCCGCTTCCAAATGCTGACACCCGGCGAACAAGGCGGCGAAGCGGCCGGCACGGCCGCGTCGCTGCCTTCGCATTTGGAACGGTCAGCGATGAATAGGCGCTGCGTCTCCCAGCGGCATCAGAGCCCGACACTGAATGCGATGCCATAAGTGGCGGGCCGCCCCGAGAGCCGCTCGATCGTGTCCGTGGTGTTGAAGACATTGGTCCAGTAATATGTGTTGAACACATTCTTCCCGTACACCCACAACCTCATCCGGTCCTGATTGAAGGACACGCCGGCACGAAGATCCACCAGCGCATAATCGTCGATGCGCGCCGCCGGCTTATTGTTCGGGACGACGGTGGGAAGATTGATCCCGCCGCCCACGACGGCGATGGCGTCGGAGCGATAGTTGACACTGGCTCCAAGGAATGCCGACATGCCGCTGTTCAGCGGGAACCTGTAATCGGGATTGAGGCTCACCTGATATTTGGGCGTGTAGGGGATCGGCGTTCCGGCAAAGTCTCCGGCCAGGCCGGAGCCGTTGATGCCGACGAACTTGTCGATCGTCGCATCGATATAGGAAAAAGCGAGATCTACCGTCAGACCACGAGTGGGCCGCACGTTGGCGGAGATCTCCAGGCCCCGGATCGAAGATTTCGGGATGTTCTGCAGGACGTCGAGGATCCCGAAGGGCGGCGCCGCGGTCTTCGCCCTCAGCTGCTTGTCGGTGTAATCGTAGTAAAAGGCCGAAAAGTTCAGCTGCAGCGCGCGATTCAGCAGGGTGGCTTTGGCTCCGGCCTCGTAGGCAAGGACCGATTCCTGCCTCACGGGAAGATAGGAGGTGAAGAAGGACCCGGTCGCGGTCGGAAACGAGCCCGCTTTGTAACCCTTGGCGACGTTGGCGTAGAAAAGCAGACCGCGCGACGGCTTCCAGTCGATGCCACCACGCCAGGAGACATTGTCCTCATGCAGTACGTCGGCATATTCCCCTGGCGCACCGGGAGCGACGCCGTTGATCGTTACACCTTGGTTATTGATGACGAAGCAGCTGCCGGGTGGATATAGCCCTAAGCGTCCGCCGAGCAGCGCCCGATAGAAGAACGGTCCGGCATTGGTCGGATCGCCGCTGAAATCGGCGTTGCAGCTTCGGCCTTCGTCCTTGCTGTTGGTATAGCGCGCGCCGGCCTTGATCGTCAGCTCATCGGTCAGGTCATATTCGGCGTTGGCGAAGAAGGCGTAGTTGGTGAATTTCTGGTTCGAGCTGTAGGTGTTCGATGAAATGCCGAGCGACGCGTGGGTGCTCGCGTGGCGATAATTCGTATCGACGATCTGGTCTGCGGTGCTGCGCTCGTAATTCGCGCCGACCACCCAGCGAAAACCGCGACCGCCACCATTGCTGAGCCGAAGCTCCTGGCCAAAGCTCTTGATCCGACCGTCATTGCGGGCGTGATCCGCTTCGGCGATTGGAAGCCCGTCCTGGTCCGTGCCGGCGTGCTGCTTGAAATCGGTATAGGATGTCAGCGAGGTCAACGTCACGCCGTGGAGCACGTCGACGTCCCCGCGCAACGTCGCTTGCCACAGGCGGTTGTCACCGAACGGGACGCCGGGTGACCAGTCAGCGGCGCGGAGCTTCTCTGGGGAAAATTGAAAGCGATATTGAAGCAGTTCGGGCGTACGTCCGGCACCCGCTGGCTGGAAGGCAATATACTGAGCGGCCTGGGTATCGCTCTTGTCCTTCCAGCCATTGAGGTTGGCCTGCAGTCGGATGCGGTTGGTCGGCTCGAAATCGAGCAAGATGCGACCCATGTAATTTTCGACCTTGCCATTGCGATCATTCGGCCGGGAGTTGCTGATCTGCCAAGCGTCGGCACGTTCGATGCGCGCGGCGACCCGGCCGCGAAGTGTGTCCGACAGCGGGCCGCTGACGAAGCCCTCCGCCGTCACCTCATTGAAGCGACCATAGGTCGCTGTGAGACCGGATTGGAGTTCCCTCGTTGGCTTCGCCACGATGAAGTTGACAGCGCCGCCCGTGGCATTCTGTCCAAACAGCGTGCCTTGCGGCCCTTTTAGAACCTCGATCCGCTCGAGATCATAAGCCGTGTGGCTTGCGAGAATCGGGAAGGCGAGGGGAACCTCGTCCATGTTGAGGCTGACCGCGCCGTAGCTACCGAGCGACGAATCATAGAAGCTGACGCCGCGCAAGGTGTAGACCGGGGTGTTCTCGGCGCTGTTCGTGTAGATCAGGCTGGGGACCGCATTTGCGATGTCCGCGAGAGAATTGATCTGGCGCTCCTTCATTTCGGCGCCTTGGACCACGTCCACCGCCATCCCGACATCGTTGAGATTCTGCTCGCGCTTGTTCGCGGTGACCACGATGTCCGCTTCAGTCTGACCGGCGACCGGTTCCACCTGGGTCTCCGCGGCGGCATCCGCCTCGTTGTCGGTGGAGCCCTCGGCGCCGGCCTGAGCGGGGCTGGGAACGGGATCCTGCGCCATGGCTGGCTGGAGTCCGACCGCGATCAGGAGGAGCGACGCTCCGGAATAGAGAATGTTCTTCGAAACCGACATTTCGCGGGCCTCCCCATGTGGATAGATGCGTCCGCTTGCGCGCGGATCTAATTGCGGTGGCATGTATGCAATATGCGAGGAAGGGTCAAGCGATTGCATACATCCGCTCAGATTTCCGCGACGGATAGCCGGATTGCAAAGATAGGAAGCTTTCCTCAGGCGCTGCCGCGAAGCGCCTTCTTGTCGACCTTCCCAGTCGCGCCAAGCGGGATAGAGTCGATAATCTCGACTTCGTCGGGCATCCACCATTTCGCGATTTTGCCGATCAGAAAAGCCTTCAAATCCGGGGGTGGGTTGCCGTCGATTCGCCGCAATTGCACATAGAGCTTGGGGCGCTCCCCCCACGTCCCATGGGGGATCGCGACGACCGCCGCCTGAGCGACTTCCGGATGGCTCATGACGATATTCTCTATGTCGACTGAGCTGATCCACTCGCCGCCCGACTTGATAATGTCCTTGGCGCGATCCGTGATGCGGACGTAGCCAAGCTGGTCGATGATGGCGACATCGCCGGTGTCGAACCAGCCGTCACCCGTCAGCGCGCTTTCGTCGTGACCGAGATAACGCTCTGCGACGGCTGGTCCCCTCACCATCAGCTTTCCGGCGGCCTCTCCGTCGTGCATCATCGGCTTGCCGGAATCGTCGACGATGGAGATGTCGATCCCGATTGGCCGGCCCTGTTTGAGCCTCCACTTCTTTCTCGCTTCGGGGGGCAG
Organism: Sphingomonadales bacterium; assembly: GCA_034668485.1. GTDB lineage: Bacteria > Pseudomonadota > Alphaproteobacteria > Sphingomonadales > Sphingomonadaceae > Allosphingosinicella. Next base: position 946 of record JAXDPG010000306.1, on the reverse strand, counting down.
GTCCGCGATCTCCGGCTTGGGACTGGCCACGAGCCCGACAGGGGACAATTCCGTCATCCCCCAGGCATGGAGTACCTCGACTCCAAGGGCCTCGAACGCGTCCATGAGTATTTCGGGACAAGCAGACCCTCCTACGACGACCCTCCTGAGGCTCGTCGAAGTGACGCCCTCCGCCGCGAGATGGTCGACATAGCCCTGCCAAACCGTTGGGACGCCGGCGGAGAAAGTGACGCCCTCACTCTCGATCAACTCGTGCAGCGAGCGACCGTCCAGCATCGGGCCGGGCAGCACAAGCTTGGACCCGACGAAAGGGGCGCTGAACGCCAGTCCCCAGGTATTCGCGTGAAACATCGGAACGACCGGAAGAATCACGTCCAGGCACGACAGCGCAAAAGCGTCGGGAGCTATGGTATGCAGCGTATGGAGATAGTTTGAGCGGTGGGAATAGAGGACGCCCTTCGGATCCCCCGTCGTACCGGACGTATAGCATAGGCCGGCCGCGGTCTCCTCGCCGAACCCGCCCCACACGCAATCGCTTTGGCAGCCGGCCGTGAATTCTGACAGGGTTTCGAATGTCGGAGCCACGCCCTCGTCGCCCAAGACGACGACCTTCTCGATCGTCGGGCAGTCGGGAAGCAGGTCGATGACTAGCGACGCAAGCGCAGCGTCGACGAAGATGAAACGGTCCGAGGCGTGATTGACAATGTAGCGAAGCTGGTCTGCATGAAGCCGCGGGTTCAGCGTATGGCAAGTCGCCCCGATGCCCATGATGCCGTACCAGCATGCGAGATGGTCGAAACTGTTGAACGCCAGCGTCGCCACCCGATCGCCGAGACCTATATTGTGCGCCCTAAGGGAATTGGAGATGCGGCCGGCCGCATCGCGCAGGTCCGAATAGGTCGCCCGCTCGACGCGGCCGTCTGCCGAGCGCCACACCACCGGTCGA
>JAXDPG010000305.1:0-6696 GCA_034668485.1 Sphingomonadales bacterium | reverse complement strand
GCCCTCCCTCTACCTGATCTATTCGGCCGGCAACTTCATCCAATGCTCGCCCGAATCGCCCTTTCTCCAGATCGGCGAGACCAAATATGGCAAGCCGATCCTCGATCGCGGCATCCGCCGCGAGACTCCGCTCGCCGAGGCGGTCAAGGTCGCCCTGCTGTCGTTCGACAGCGCGATGCGCTCGAACCTCGGCGTGGCGCGGCCATTGGACCTCGTCGTCATGCCCGCCGATCCGGAGCGGCCGGTCCTGAGCCGAAGGATCGAGCCCGACGATTCCTATTTCAACCAATTGTCGCTGCGCTGGGCGGTGCTGCTCCACGAAGCCACGGCGCAGATCCCGAACCCGCCGTGGATGGAGAAAAGTGACAGTCACTAGTGGCTGTCACTGGTGACCGTCACTCAAGCCGCCGCCCGGCTGCCGATGAGGGCGAGCCTGGGGCCGGCGAGGGCGGCGGCGGCTTCGGCGTGGAGGGGCGGCGAGAGCAGATAGCCCTGGCCTTCGCGGCAGCCCAGCTCGCGCAGCAGCCGAAGCTGCTCCTCGGTCTCGATATGCTCGGCGACCGACGGCAGGCCGAGCGCGGCGCAAAGATCGAGCACCCCTTTCAGGAGGCGGCGGCTGCGCAGCGAATCGACGACGGTGGCGATGAGGGCGCCGTCGAGCTTGACGCCGTCGAACTGCATCTCCCTGAGATAGGAGATGGAGGCGTGGCCGGCGCCGAAATCGTCGAGCACGATCCGGGCGCCGGCGCCGCGCAGAGAATGGAGATTGTCGCGGGCGACCCCGAAATCGGCCAGCAGGGCGGTCTCGGTCACCTCGACCTGGAGTCGGCCGGGGTCGAGCCCGGCGCGCTCGAGCGCGGCGAGGATTCGCGCCGCCGAGCCGGTGGTGCACAGCTGCACGGCGCTGACGTTGAACGACAGCCGAACCGCGGACGCCCAGCGGGCGGCCTCCGCGGCGGCCAAAGCGAGCAATTTGTCGCTGATCGGCTCGATCACGTTGATCTGCTCGGCGATCGGGATGAACTGGTCGGGCGGGATCCGGCCGAGAGTCTCGTCGTGCCAGCGCGCCAGCGCCTCGAGCGCCTTCAATTCGCCGGTGGCGAGGTCGGTGATCGGCTGGAAGACGAGGCCGATCCGGTCGAGCGTCTCGGGCAGGCGCAGCGCCTTCTCGACGAGGATCCGGCGGCGGTGGATCTCGTGCATCTCCTGGGTGAAGACGGCGATGCCCGAGCGGCCGCCTTCCTTGGCCCGATACAAAGCGGTGTCGGCCCGGATCAGCGCTTCCTGAACGTCGCAATCGTCGCGCTTGAGCAAGGTGACGCCGCAGCAGCCCGAGATCCGGAACTCGCGGCCGTCGACCAGGAACGGCTCCTGCAGCGCCGCGCAGACCGCCATGCCGGCGTTGTTCGCGGCGGTGACGCTGCGCACCCCCGGCAACAGAAGCGCGAATTCGTCGCCGCCGGTGCGGGCAATGAGGGCGCCGTCGCCGGCGGCGGCGGCGAGGCGGCCGCCAATCCCCTCCAGCACCCGGTCGCCGGAGGCGTGGCCGAACGTGTCGTTGATCGGCTTGAAGCCGTCGAGGTCGACCATCGCCAAGGCGAAGCCGCCGCCCGAGCGGGCGAGGCCGCCGGCGCGCCGGCCGAGCGCGCGCAGGAAGGCGCGGCGGTTGGCGAGGCCGGTCAGGGGGTCGGTGTCGGCGATCAGCCTGGCCTTGGCCTTCTCGGCCTTGGCGAGCCGCTCGGCGCGCTGCGCCCGCTCGCGCTCGAGGCTGATCGCGGTGCGCGATTCGACACGCTCTACGAAGCTTTCGTCGTGGAGGCCGATGAAGCGCAGCAGGACGAGGAGGATCGAGCCGAGCCCGACCCCCATGGCGATGTGGGCGGGGTCGGACGTGAAGAGGAGCCGCCCGGCGAGCGGCAGGCCGAGCAGGACGAGCGGGGTGCGCGCCGCGGCCGGGTAGCGGCTGACTCCATAAGCGCAGCCGATCGCCGCGAGGCTGGCGAACAGGATGACGAAATCGTGCTGCTCGGGGCCGCGGGTGGCGAGCAGGTGGAACGACCAGCCGCAGAAGGCGAGGCTGAACAGGACGGCGTAGAGGAACATCCGGCGCAGCTCGCGCAGGATCCGGTCCGGCGCGAGGACTCGATTGCGGACCCGAAGCCAGTGGCCGACCCGGAAGACGATGAGGGCGCCGACCAGGGCGGGGAAATCGAAGGCCGCGTCGAACCGGCCGCCGGAGGCCAGATAGAGGCCGATCATGTTGGCGAAGATGACGACGTAGAGGAGCGGGATCTGGCGCTGAAGGGCCCGGAAGCGCTCTTCGAGGAGGATGCGCCCGCCGACGCTTTCCACCTCGCCGGCGTCGATCGCCCGGATCAGCTTCCCGATACCCCGCCCCATGGAGCGAAGAATTAGGCGGAAATGATTAAGAGGTGGTTCCCCGGCGAAGGCCGGGCCCAGCGGCGCGGCCGCCGTCATTGCGAGCGCAGCGAAGCAATCCAGGCTGCGGCGGCGAAGACGCGTAGATTGCCGCGTCGATTCGCTCCTCGCAATGACGTTCAGCGGCTGAGCGGCAACTCGCGCTGGTCGGGGTCGAAGCGGCGCCAGCCGGAGGGTCCGAGCCGCTCGAGCGGGCGGAAACGGGCCTTATAGGCCATCCGCCGCGAGCTCTCGACCCAATAGCCGAGATAGACGTAGGGGAGGCCCGCCTTGCCGGCGCGGACGATGTGATCGAGGATGATGTAGGTGCCGAGGCCCGGGCGGGCGGGATCGTCGGGCTCGAAGAAGCTGTAGATCATCGACAGGCCGTCCGCCTGCTGGTCGGTGAGGCAGGCGCCGACCAGCTTGCCAGGCCGGCCCCCGCTCGCCGGCTCGCGATATTCGATGACGTAGGTCTTGACCGGGCTTTGCTCGATCATGTCCGAAAAATCGCTCTCGTCCATGCCGACCATGCCGCCGTCGGGGTGGCGGCGCTTCAGGTAGCGGCGGAGGAGGGCATATTGCTCCTCGGTCGCCCAGGGCTTGCAGGCGGTGACCTCGAGATTGCCGTGGCGCTTCAGCATCCGGCGCTGGGTCGTGCTGGGCTGGAACTCGCTCGCGACGACCCGGACCGAGACGCAGGCCGAGCAGTCGAGGCAGCTCGGCCGATAGGCGACCGCCTGGCTTCGGCGGAAGCCGATTCGCCCGAGCGCGTCGTTCAGGTCGGCGGCGTGCTGGCCGGCAAGCTCGGTGAACACCTTCCGCTCGGTCTTGCCCGTGAGATAGGGGCAGGGGGCGGGGCTGGTGACGAAGAAGCGGGGAAAGCGGAAGGGGGCGCTCAACGGGGCTCCAGGGTTTAGAGGCGTGGTTGAAACTCGGTTTATGCGTCTTTGCGCCCCGCTTGGGAAGGGTGAGGCGCCCCCAAAACGGTGTTAACCTTGTTGCGTTCCGGTGCGGGACGGCGGCTCAGCGAATCTCTACCGGATGGACGTAGAAGCCGGCCTCCTCGAGCGCCCGGACGAGGGCCTCGAGATGCTCCGCATCGCGCGCCTCGCATTCGACGTCGATGAAGGCGTCCTTGGCCGGCAGCGTCGTGAAGATCCGCTGGTGGTAGATTTCGATGATGTTGGCGCCGTGGCGGTCGAACAATTTCATCACCGCGAGCAGCGCGCCGGGCCGGTCCTGGAGCTGGATCCGGAGGCGGGCCATGCGGCCCGAGCGGGCGAGGTCGCGGAGCAGCACGGTGGCAAGCAGACGGGTGTCGATATTGCCGCCGGAGAGGATCAGCCCGACCTTGCGGCCGCGGAACCGCTCCGGATGGGCGAGCAAGGCGGCGAGCCCGGCCGCGCCGGCGCCTTCCGCCACCGTCTTCTCGATCTGGAGGTAGAGGCTGACCGCCGTCTCGATGTCGCGCTCGGAGACGAGCAATATCTCGTCGACGACCCGCTCGATGATCCGGGGCGTCAGCCGGCCGGGCTTCTTGACCGCGATCCCCTCGGCGATGGTGTCGCCCGCCGAGGGCAGATCGTGGCCGCCGATCCGGCAATACATGCTGGGGTAGAGCTCGGCCTGGACGCCGAGGACCGCGATGTCGGGCCTGAGCGCCCTGGCCGCCGTCGCGACGCCCGAGATCAGCCCGCCGCCGCCGATCGGAACGACGAGGGTGTCGATGTCCGGCGCGTCGGCGAGCAATTCGAGCGCGACCGTTCCCTGGCCGGCGATGATCTCGGGATCGTCGAACGGATGGACGAAGGTGAGCGCCTTCGCCTCGGCCATTCGAAGCGCCTCGGCATAGGCTTCGTCGTACATCTCGCCATGAAGGACGATCTCGGCGCCATGGCCTTCGGTCTGCATCACCTTGATGCTGGGCGTCGAGGTCGGCATGACGATCGTCACCGGCACTCCGAGCCTGGCGCCGTGATAGGCGACGGCCTGGGCATGGTTGCCCGCCGACGCGGCGATCACGCCCCGCGCGCGGGTGGCCGGGTCCATCAGCAGCAATTTGTTGAGCGCGCCGCGTTCCTTATAGGCGGCGGTGAACTGGAGGTTCTCGAACTTCACCCAGACGGTCGCGCCGGTCGCGTCGGAGAGGGTGCGGCTCAGGAGCGTCGGGGTGCGCACCACCGCGCCCTCGATCCGCCGGGCGGCGGCTTCGATGTCGCCGAGGGTGACGAGAGGATCGGAAGCGCGCGCCGGGCTGGCCATGGAGGCGCCGTCTAGACCATCTGGCGCCCCGGCGAAACAAGCCTTATCGCCGCGCCATGATCCGTACGCTCATCGCCGGGCTCGCAGCCCTTTTGCTTGCCGCCCCCGCTCTGGCCGACCTGCTGGTCGACAACGTCAACGGCTATACGATCGGCGCCGACGGCCGACTGGTCCGTTTCGGAGCAATGCTGGTCGACGACGACGGCAAGGTCGAGCGGCTCTACCAGCGCGGCGAGCGCAAGGCGGAGCGGCCGCGCTTCCGCTTCGACGGCAAGGGCCGCACCCTGCTCCCCGGCCTGATCGACGCCCACGGTCACATCATGTCGCTCGGCCTCGGCGCTCTGCAGCTCGACCTTTCCGACACAAGGACGCTGGAGGAGGCGCAGGCGAAGATCGCCGCCTATGCCGCCGCCAACCCGACTCCGCGCTGGATCGTCGGCCGCGGCTGGAACCAGGAGGTCTGGGGCCTCGGCCGTTTCCCGACCGCCGCCGAGCTCGACTCGGTCGTCAGGGACCGGCCGGTGTGGCTGGAACGGGTCGACGGCCATGCCGGCTGGGCCAACAGCGCGGCCATGCGGGAAGCGGGGATCAGCGCCAAGACTCCCTCCCCCGCCGGCGGCCGGATCGAGGTAGTTCGGGGCCAGCCGACCGGCATCTTCGTCGACGCGGCGACCGGCCTCGTCGAAAAGGTGGTGCCGCCGCCTTTGCCCCGCACCCGCGACCAGGCCTTCGAACGCGCCCAGCAGATCATGCTCGCCACCGGCCTCACCGCCGCCGCCGACATGGGCACCAGTCCGGACGACTGGCTGGTGATGCGCCGCGCCGGCGACGAGGGCCGCCTCAAGGTCAGGATCATCGCCTACGGCTCCGGGGTCGACAGCGCCCTCGCCATCGCCGGCACCAGGCCGACGCCCTGGCTCTACGGCGACCGGCTGCGCATGGTAGGGGTCAAGCTCTACGCCGACGGCGCCCTCGGCTCGCGCGGCGCCTGGCTCAAGCAGCCCTACAAGGACAGGCCCGGCGAGCGCGGCCTCGGCTTTATGACCGACACCGAGATCCGCAACCTGATGAGCCGGGCGGCGATGGACAATTTCCAGATCGCCGTCCACGCCATCGGCGACGCCGCCAATGCCCAGGTGCTCGGAGCGATCGAGGAATTGTCCGACACCTACAAAGGCGACCGCCGCTGGCGCATCGAGCATGCCCAGATCGTCGACCCCGCGGACCTCCCGCGCTTTGGCCGCTTCGGAACGATCGCGTCGATGCAGCCCACCCACGAGACCAGCGACTGGAAGATGGCCGAGGCCCGGATGGGACTCGAGCGGCTGGGCGGCGCCTATGCCTGGCGGACCATGATCGCCAACGGAGTCCCGCTCGCCTTCGGCTCCGACTTCCCGGTCGAATCGCCCAACCCCTTCCCCGGCCTCGCCGCCGCGATCAGCCGCCAGGATGCCGGAGGGCAGCCGCCCGGCGGCTGGCTCCCGGAGCAGAGGCTTACCCTCGAGCAGGCGCTCGCCGCCTTCACCCGCGGCGCCGCTTACGCCGGCTTCGCCGAGGACCGGATCGGAAGCCTGGAGAAAGGCCGCTGGGCCGACTTCATCCTCGTCGACCGCGACATATTCGACGTGCCGACCCCCCGCCAGCTGCGGGAGACCAAAGTGGTCGAGACGTGGATGGCGGGAAAGAAGGTGTGGCCGAACTGATGCAATTCCTCCCCGAGCGTGCTCGGGAGGATTAGGCTGTATCGACCCTCTCCCGTCCTTACGGGAGAGGAGGGGCCCGCCGCGAAGCGGTGGGAGGTGAGGGTCTGTACTCCGGACTCGGCAAGACCCTCACCTCCCAAGCCTCCGGCTTGGGCCCCTCCTCTCCCGCGAAAAGCGGGAGAGGGGCCGGTGCGGCTCAGGCGCCAAGCTGAATGTCGATACGCCTTAGCTCCGGAGCGCCGTCACCTTCCCCACGGTGAGAATCTGGGGCAGCACCTCCGCGGGCTTCCCCGGCCCGTACCACAAATAG
>JAXDPG010000304.1:0-3814 GCA_034668485.1 Sphingomonadales bacterium | reverse complement strand
TCGGAGGCGTCGACCGCGACCCCGCCGATCGTCACCCCCGGCGGAGCGCCCGCCGCGCCCTTGACGGTCGTGTAGGCGATGCCCTTCTTGGACAAGGCGTCGAGCAGCTTGCCGCAACCGGTCGCCTGGACCTTGGCGAACGGATCGTAGCGGCAGTCGCTGCCGGTGACGACGACCGGATTCCTCGCCATCGCCGCGCTGAGCCCGGGATTGGCCGCCGCGGCCATCCAGTGGAACAGGGGAAACATGAGGACGATGGTCAAAGCGTAGCCGATCACGATCGGCCCCTTGCGCCCGACGCGGTCCGACAGCCAGCCGAACAGGATGAACCAGACCATGCTGAAGGCCGCGGCCGCGCCGATCATCGCCCGCGCGGCGGTATCCTCGATCCGCAGGGAATTCTGGAGGAAGTACATCGCCTGGAACTGGGCCGTGTACCAGATGACGGTGAGGCCGGCGGCGATTCCGAACAGGGCGACGAGGACCAGCTTGACGTTGCCGCGGTCGGCGAAGCTCTCCTTGAGCGGGTTCTTCGCCACCTCCCCGGCTTGCTTCATCGCCTGGAAGACCGGGCTCTCCTTCAGCTTCAGGCGCACCCACAGCGAGACGGCGAGGAGCACCACCGAGAAGATGAACGGGATCCGCCAGCCCCACGCTTCCCACTGCGCCTTGTCGACGAACAGCTCCGAGACCAGGACCACCGCCACCGAGAGCAGGAAGCCGCCGATCACTCCGGCCTGGATGAAGCTCGTGTAGAAGCCGCGCTTGTTCCTCGGCGCATGCTCGGCGACGTAGATCGCGGCGCCGCCATATTCGCCGCCGAGCGCGAGCCCCTGCAGAACGCGCAGGAAGACCAGCAGGACCGGCGCGGCGACTCCGATCGCCGCATAGCCCGGGACGAGGCCGACCGCGGCGGTGGCGATGCCCATCAGGGTGATGGTGACGAGGAAGGTGTATTTGCGCCCGAGCCGGTCGCCGAGATAGCCGAACAGGATCGCCCCGATCGGCCGCACCCCGAAGCCTACCCCGAAGCTGGCGAGGGCGAGCAGAAACTGCGCGGTCTCGCTGCTCGACGGGAAGAATATCTTGCCGATGACGGCGGCCAGGGTCCCGTAGATGAAGAAATCATACCATTCGAAAACGGTGCCCAGCGTCGAGGCGAAGATGACGAGCCGGTCGCGCTTCGCGTCGATCACATAGTTTCCCGATGCCGGCTCGCCCATGAGACGCACCCCTCCCCTGCAGCACCTGTGTAAGCGGGCCGGGCGAAGGGGGGCAACCCACTCGAACCCCCTCTCGCGCTTTTCGGTGGGAGGAATGGAGAGGGGTTTGAGCCCGGCGTTGCCCCTTCCGCAAGCCCGGGTTGCGCGGCCTGGCGCTTATCCGAGGGCCACGCCCTACCCACATCGAGCCCATGATCCAGCCCTCCTTGTTCCTCTCCCACGGCGCGCCCGATCTCGCGCTGAAGGATTCCCCCGCCCGAGCCTTCCTCGCCGAGCTCGGCACCCGCCTCAAGCGGCCCGACGCGATCGTCATCGCCTCGGCCCATGACGAGCGCCCAGGCCCGCGAGTCCGCGCCCCGGCCGCTTTCCGCACCTGGCACGATTTCGGCGGCTTCGACCGGCGTCTCGGCGAGATGCGATACGAGCCGCCGGGCGCGGCGGCGGTCGCGACGGAGGTCGAAGCGCGACTGCTTGCGGCAGGCCTCGACGCTGTCGGAGATCCCGATCCGCGCCTCGATCACGGCGCCTGGGTCCCCCTCTCCCTGCTCTTCCCGGCCGCGGACGTGCCGCTGACAACCGTCTCGATCGATCCCGGTCGCGACGAACGCTGGCACGCACGGGTCGGCGCCGCGCTGGCGCCGCTCCGCCAACGCAACGTCCTCGTGATCGGTTCGGGCAGCATCTCGCACAATCTCGGCGAGGTCTTCCGGCCGGCGGGCGGCGACGTCGCCTGGGCGGAAGCGTTTACGGCATGGCTCGCCGATGCCGCGGCGCGAGACGACCGCGCTGCCTTGCTCGACGCACTCTCGTCGGCCCCGGAGGCGGCGCGCAACCACCCGACCGCCGAGCATTTCCTGCCCTTCTTCGTCGCTCTGGGCGCCGGCGGCGAGGATGCGGTCGCGGCGCGGCTCCATCACAGCTACACCTACGGCGCCCTAGCGATGGACGCCTACGCTTTCGGCGAACGGGAGGCCGTCGCGCGACTTTCCCGGCCTTCGTAGGCCGCCCGTTGGACCGTATTGGAGTCGGTTGAAGTTGACAGCTCCAAGGGAAGGTCGATCATAAGGCAAAGGGGGGCCGACCGATGCACGACCCGAACGCCGCCGCCGGCATATCCGAGCTGACCTGTACCGTTTACGTCCTGTCCAAGTTCATCGTCATCCCTGGCTGGCTGCTGCTCGTCGCCAGCCTGTTCATGCCGAGGTGGCGGCGGTCGCTGTGGCCGATCACCCAGTTCGTGGTGCCAGCGCTCCTCAGCCTGCTCTACTTGCTGATGGTGTGGGACGGGCGGGCGGGCTTCCACGAATATGGCTGGAAGACCTTCTTCAGGATCGAGGGGATCAACGAGCTATACAACTATTGGAGCGCGCTCAACGCTGGCTGGCTGCATTTCCTCGCGGTCGACCTGTTCGCGGCCACTTGCGTCGTCCGCGACGGCCTGGCGCGACGGATGCCGGTCGTGGCCATCCTGATCTGCCTGCCGCTGATCATGATGCTCGCACCGGCAGGACTGCTCCTCTATTTCGCGCTACGCTACGCCTTCCGGTCCCGCGCGCCCGCGGCAGAGCCCGAAGCTGCCTGACCGAGCCCGGCGAGCGACGCCTCCCAGTTGCGGCCATCGAAGGCGCGCGCGGCGACCGCGAGTCCCGTCGTGTCGTCGAGCGCGTTGAGGTTGAGGCTCCATGCGTCGGGATGGGAGCGGGGCTGGTAGAAGCTCTTCACACCGCAGACCGAGCAGAAGAGGTGGTCGGCGGCGCCGGTCCCGAAGCGGTAATGGGCGAGCGCCTCGCCTCCCGACAGCAGGCGGAAATCCTCGTGCCTCACGATCAGGTGCCTGAAGCCGGTCATCGCGCAGATCGAGCAATTGCAGTCGAGGACCTCCACCTCGGGCGGCACGACCGCCTCGAAGCGGACGGCGCGGCAATGGCAGCCGCCGGAGACGGTGACGGGCTTCATCGCGCTTTCCGCCCCTCAGCGCGGCGGCGGCTTGCGCGGCGGGCGTCCGCCCCCCTTGCCCGGAGGACGGCCCGGTCCGGCGCCGTCGCGCTTGGGCGGCGTCCGGCGGAACGGCCGGTGCTGGGAGGGCGGCGGGCTTCCCGGGCGTGGCGGACGCGGCCCGGCCGGCTCCCCGCCGGCAATCGCATAGCCCTCCTTCTGGAGACGCGAGAAGGCGGCCCGGACGCTGGCCGAAATGGCGGTTTGCACCTCGGCCGGCAGGTCGCCGAAGGTGGTGTTGGCGTGGATCGCGTTCAGATCGCGCAGCAAATTGTTCGGCAGCCCCCGCGAGGCGGCCTTCAGGGCGGCGACCGCGTCGAGCACGGCGGCGGCGACGATGTCCTGCATCACCTCGGTGGCGGATTTCTTCATGGCGACCCTCTTAGGGTAGAAAGGGGGCCCTCACTAGTGGACTGTCCCCTCGCCCCGTGCATAAGGACCTCCCGTCGCCAGGAGGCCCCCCCGATGCCGAACAAGCCGCTCATCCTCGCTCTGCTCGCCGGGCTCGGCCTCGCCGCCGCCTGCGCGACCGAGCCGCCGCCGCCGCGGGTCGATTATGCCGCCATCCTCGCCGATCCGATCCGCCCCGAGGCCGA
>JAXDPG010000303.1:0-4972 GCA_034668485.1 Sphingomonadales bacterium | reverse complement strand
CTGCGACCGCGAGCTGGTCTATGCCTCCGCCTTCGCGCCGCTGGTGCCCAGCTATTATGTGGTCCAGCTCGACCGCCGGGGCCGGGTGATCGAGGCGGAGGCGGTCCACTCGCCGTGAGCATGACCGGTCGAGAAATGGCCGGCGAGGATTGAACCGGAGTGTCGCCTGCGCCAAAGGTCGAGCCATGCTCGCCGCCGCGCACCGCCGCTATCTCGACATCCTGGCCTCGGTCTACATCTATAACGAGCATCGCGGCTATACGAGCATCGACCGGGTGCTCGAAGCGGTGCGCTCGCGCCATCCCGGCGCCCGCGCCTTCATCGCCGCGGTCGAGAAGCACCGCCGCGACGAGCGCCAGCATTATCTCATGTTCCGGCGCTATTTCGAGGATATGGGGCGCATGCCCTATCGGGTCGACAAGACCTGCGGCCATATCGACCGGCTGATCCGGCTGACCTTCGGCTGCGACATCGACGATCTCGACACCGACGAGGTGATCGACAACCCGCCTCTGTTCCACAAATTGTGCCGGGTGATCATGCTCACCGAGATGCGCGGCATGCGCCAGGTCGAGATATTGCTCAACTCGCCGCTGATGACGTCGGACAAGAGGCTGGTGAAGATCTTCAAGGTGATCGAGCGCGACGAGCCGAGCCACTGGGCGCCCTATCAGGCCTGGCTGGAGGAGCATGACGGCGGCCGGCCGACTCGGGGCGAGCGGGCGGCGGACGCGCTCGTTCACAAGACCCTGCTGTCGGTGAAGCTGCCGGCGCTCTCCCTCAACCCGCGCCTGCCGCGCCGGACCGAGTGGCAGGATGAGGGGGAGGCGCGGTCGACCACGCATTGAGGGAGTCCGACGCTTCCGTCACCCCAACGAAAGCCGGGGTCCATGCCGCCTCAGCATGGATTCCAGCTTTCGCTGGGATGACGGGATGAAGCAGGCCTTGGAATTGCCGGGCCGGCCGATTGACCCCGCGCGTGCCTTGCGCTTAACGCGCGCCATGCCCGAAGCCTCGCGTCCCCGCCCCGCCTGGCTGGCGCCGCCCGACGGGTCGCGCGACCGCCGGGTCGACGATCCGACCAACGTCTGGGTCGTCCACCTCGCCGGGCGGGCGCTTCTGCCGCTGGCGCTCAAGGCGCGGATCCCGGCCAATGCGGTGTCGCTCGGAGGGCTCGTGCTGGGCACCGGCGCGGCGGCGGCCTTTCTCGGCTGGCGCCACCCGGGCCTGGCGTCCCTCGGCTTCCTGCTTTGCCTGAGCTGGCTGGTCCTCGACGGCCTCGACGGGATGGTCGCCCGGGCGACGGGGACCGCGCGCGCGCTCGGCCGCTTCCTCGACGGCGCCGTCGATCACGGCGTCTTCCTCCTCCTCTATCTGGCGCTCGGCGCCTCGCTCGGCACGCCCGAGGCGTGGATCGCCGGAACGCTCGCCGGTATCGCCCATGGGGTCCAGTCCAGCCTCTACGAAGGCGAGCGCGCCCGCTACCACCGCCGCCTGCGCGGCGATCCCGGCGGCGAGCGCCCGCCCCCCTCGCCCTACCGGCTGGGGCGGCTCTACGACGCCGTCGCCGGCTCGCTCGACCGGCTCGCGAGGCGCTTCGATTCGGTGCTGGCGGCGGCACCCGACCGGCGGGCCTTGGGCGAAGCCTATGCCCGGGCGGCGGGGCCGGCGCTCCGGCTGATGAACCTGCTTTCCGCCAACACCCGCATCATCCTGCTCTACGCCGCCTGCCTCGCCGGCGCCCCGATGCTGTTCTGGTGGGCCGAGCTGGGTCCACTGACATTGATCGCGGCGGGGGCCATGATCTGGCACCGCCGAATCGAGAAACGGCTTGCCGGGGCCGCCTAGCGGCAACCCTGCCTCGAACGATTCCAGCCCCTTATCATTCGGTGCCTGGCACCGAATATTCCCGATGCGGATTTGGTCCTTTACGGTTCGGGACGGGGTGACCTCGGCCGGCGCTCAGGCCCGCCGCTCCACATAATAGGTCCCCGGGATCCTCGCCGGAGGCGGAACGAAGGTCAGGAAGAACAGCATCAGAATGAGGGCCGCGTCGACCAGCCGGTTGCTGGAGAAGAGGCCGCGGGCGAAGCGGTAGGGCTCTAGGCCGGCGAGCAGCTCGGCGGCGCGGGCATAATCCTCGACCCGCACCGTCAGCCTGACTCCGCCGAGGGCGATCGCGAGCGGCCATTGCACGGCGACATGGCCGTCGCCGATCGTCGACGTCCAGATGCCGCGCGATTCGAGCCAGGCGCGCACCAGCCCCAGTTCCGAACGATCGTAGACCGAGGCGATGATGTGCAGCTCGCCGCTCATTTGCGCCCGAACAGTTTCTCGATATCCGCATGCGCCAGCTTCACCCAGGTCGGGCGGCCGTGGTTGCACTGGCCCGAATGGGGGGTGACCTCCATCTCGCGGAGCAGGGCGTTCATCTCGGCGACGGAGAGGATCCGCCCCGCGCGGACCGAGCCGTGGCAGGCCATGGTGGCGGCGACGTGGTCGAGCCTCTCCTTCAGCGCCAGAGCGTCGTCGAAGGCGGCGAGCTCGTCGGCGAGGTCGGTGACGAGGCCCTTGACGTCGCCATTGCCGAGGATCGCCGGAGTGGCCCGGACGAGGATGGCGCGGACGCCGAAGCGCTCGAGCTCGAGGCCCATCTCGGTCAGCTCCGCGCTCCTCGCCTCGAGCCGGTCGCAGGCGGGCTCGTCGAGCTCGACGACTTCGGGGAGGAGCAGGGCCTGGCGGGCGACTCCGCCGTCGGCCATGGCGCGGCGCATCCGCTCCAGCACCAGCCGCTCGTGGGCGGCATGCTGATCGACGAGGATGAGGCCGTCCTCCGCCTCGGCGACGATATAGGTGGCGGCGACCTGGCCGCGGGCGACTCCGAGCGGGAAGCGCTTGGCCTCGGGCGGCGGGGCGAAGGCCGATTCGCCGCGGGCTGCGGGGAGAAAGTCGGCACGGGGCTCGGCCACCCTTCCCCCATCCCCTTCAGGGGAGGGGCCGGGGGCGGGGGAATGGTAGGTGAAGAGAGCGGGGCCGGGTCTCGCCCCACCCCCCCACCCCCCGACCCCCGCCCCTGAAGGGGCGGGGGAGGTCTGCCACGGGACATTCTCCACCGCCCTCTGCACGCTCCGGAAGCCGGCGCCGTCGAGCGCGTGCCTCAGGCCGCCGACGATGAGGCCCCTGATCCCGGCCGGGTCGCGGAAGCGGACCTCGGTCTTGGCGGGGTGGACGTTGACGTCGACCTCGTCGCCGGGAAGGTCGATGAACAGGGCGACGACCGGGTGGCGGTCGCGGGCGAGAAGGTCCTGATAGGCGCCGCGGACGGCGCCGATCAGCAGGCGGTCTTTGACGGGGCGGCCGTTGACGAACAGATATTGGTGGTCGGCGACGCCGCGGTTGAAGGTCGGCAGGCCGGCGACTCCGCCGAGGCGGGCCGGGCCGCGATCGTAGTCGAGAGGCACGCTGTTCTCGTGGAGGGCGCGGTCGGTCAGCGCCGCCACCCGCGCCGGGCGATCCTCGCCCGGCTGGACCGCGAGCGTTCGGCGGCCGTCATGCTCGAGGGTGAAGCCGATGTCGGGGCGAGCCATGGCGAGCCTTTTCACGGCGTCGAGGCAGGCGGCATATTCGGAGCGTGCCGAGCGCAGGAACTTGCGGCGGGCGGGGACCTTGGCGAACAATTGCTCGACCCGGATGCGGGTGCCGGGCGGAAGCGCGGCGGGCGAAGTCCCTTCGAGCCGGCCATTGTCGATCGTCCGCGACCAGCCGTCCTCGCCCCGCACCCGGCTCTCGACCGTCAGCCGGGCGACGCTGGCGATCGAGGGCAAGGCCTCGCCGCGGAAACCCAGCGTCGTCACCGCCTCGATCTCGTCGCCGGGCAGCTTCGAGGTGGCGTGCCGTTCCAAAGCGAGGGCCATGTCGGCCGGGCTCATGCCGCAGCCGTCGTCGGCGACCTCGATCCAGCTCGTGCCGCCGCCGCCGAGCGAGACCGCGATCCGCGCCGCGCCGGCATCGATTGCGTTCTCCACCAGCTCCTTCAACGCGCTGGCCGGTCTTTCCACCACTTCACCCGCCGCGATGCGGTTGACCAGATGCTCGGGCAGGCGGCGTATTGACATCGATCGACGGTCTAGCCCAAGCCGCAGCATCCCGCGAGGCTTGTTAACTCATCTGTGGAACAAGGCGAGGGGCCACCCTATAGAGAAAGGCGAGCGCGCCGGGCACCACGCGGCGGCGCGATTCTAGAGAAGCGGGACCCACCTCGATGTCATTCATGCGTTTCTTCAAGTTCCCCTCCCACGACATGGCGATCGACCTCGGTACAGCCAATACGGTGGTCTACGTGCGGGGCCGGGGCGTCGTTCTCAACGAGCCCTCGGTGGTCGCGATCGAGACGATCAACGGGGTCAAGCGCGTGAAGGCGGTGGGCGACGACGCCAAGATGATGATGGGCAAGACGCCCGACCAGATCGAGGCCATCCGCCCCTTGAGGGACGGGGTCATCGCCGACATCGACGTCGCCGAGCAGATGATCAAGCATTTCATCCAGAAGGTCCACGGCAAGCGCCGCTTCCCGCGCTGGCCGGAGATCGTGATCTGCGTTCCCTCGGGCTCGACCTCGGTCGAAAGGCGCGCGATCCGGGACGCGGCGTCGAACGCCGGCGCCTCGCAGGTCTGGCTGATCGAGGAGCCGATGGCGGCGGCGATCGGCGCCGACATGCCGGTCACCGAGCCGATCGGATCGATGGTCGTCGACATCGGCGGCGGCACCACCGAGGTTGCCGTGCTGAGCCTTCGCGGCCTCGCCTACACGACTTCGGTCCGGGTCGGCGGCGACAAGATGGACGAGGCGATCTCCTCCTACGTCCGCCGCAACCACAATCTGCTGATCGGCGAGGCCACCGCCGAGCGGATCAAGAAGCAGGTCGGAATCGCCAAGCCGCCGCCCAACGGCACGGACGGCCTCACCGTCCAC
>JAXDPG010000302.1:0-2808 GCA_034668485.1 Sphingomonadales bacterium | reverse complement strand
GGTGAAATAGCGGTCGACCGCTTCGCACAGATAGCGGATCTCGTCGGCGGTGATCGCCGGATCCTCGGGCCGCTCGACCGGCATATCGGTGGTGCCGATCAGCGTGAAGTCGCCGGCGAAGGGGATGGCGAAGACGATTCGGCCGTCGGGCTGCTGGAGGATATAGGCCTGCTCGCCTGGCCACAGGCGCGGGACGACGATGTGGCTGCCTTTGTCGAGGCGGACCCGGCTGCCGCTCGCGCCGCCGAGGCGGCGGCCGAGCACGTCCGCGACCCAGGGGCCGGCGGCGTTGACGATCATTCGCGCCGTGACCGTGCGGCCGCCGGAGAGCTCGGCCCGCCACCCTCCGCCCTCCCGGCGGGCGGAGAGGAATTGGGTGCGCGTCGCGATCTCGGCGCCGAGCTCGGCGGCGGCGACGGCGTTCAGCACCACCAGCCGCGAATCGTCCACGAAAGCGTCCCAATAGGAGAGGATCCGGCGGCGGTTCTTGAGCGGAGCGTGAAGCTCGCCGCGGCGGCGGCCGACCCGGCGTGAGCGCGGCAGGCTGCCGCGGATCGCGAGCAGGTCGTAAAGCCACAGGCCCGAGCGGATCATCCAGTGCGGCCTCAGGCCCGGACAATGCGGCAGCACGAATTGCAGCGGGCGGACGATGTGGGGCGCCGTACGCAGCAGGATCTCGCGCTCCCCCAGCGACTCGCGGACGAGCCGGAACTGGTAATATTCGAGGTAGCGAAGGCCGCCGTGGATCAGCTTCGACGAGGCCGAGGAGGTGTGGGCGGCGAGGTCGTCCTTCTCGACCAGCAGCACCTTCGCGCCCCGGATCGCCGCGTCGCGCGCGATCGCGGCGCCGTTGATGCCGCCGCCGATCACGAGCAGGTCGAAGCTGTCCATGGCTTCCCTTATCGTCATTGCGAGCGGAGCGAAGCAATCCAGTACGGCGCTTGTCGAATGGATTGCTTCGTCGCTACGCTTCTCGCAATGACGGAAGACGCGATCCTCGTCATCGACGAAGGCACGACCAGCACCCGCGCGATGCTGTTCGCGGTCGAAGGCGCCTGCCTGGCGACCGAGCAGCGCGAGCTCGCCCAGCATTACCCGCGTCCGGGCTGGGTCGAGCATGACGCGGAGGAGATCTGGGCCTCGAGCCTCGCCTGCGCGCGCGCCGTGGTCGCGGCCGGCGGCGGCGCCGGGCGGATCGCGGCGCTCGGCATCGCCAACCAGCGCGAGACGATCTTGTTCTGGAGCCGCCGGACCGGCCGCGCGCTCGCACCGGCGATCGTCTGGCAGGACCGGCGCACCGCCGAGGCCTGCGCCCGGCTCAAGGCGGCGGGGCACGAGGAGGCGGTGCAGGCGAAGACCGGGCTGCTTCTCGATCCCTATTTCAGCGCCTCGAAGATCGCCTGGGCGCTCGACCATTGGCCGCAGCTGCGCGAGGCGGGCGGCGATCTGTGCGTCGGCACGGTCGAGAGCTGGCTGGTCTTCAAGCTGACCGGGGGCCTCCATCTGTCCGACGCGACCAACGCCTCGCGCACCGCGCTCATGGACATCGCCGCGGGCCGCTGGGACGAGGGGCTGCTCGACCTGTGGGGCGTGCCGGCAAGCCCCCTGCCGGAGATCGTCGACTGCGCCGGACGGCTCGGCGATACGCTGCCGGAGCTGTTCGGAGCGCCGATCCCGATCGCCGGCCTGGCCGGAGACCAGCAGTCGGCCTCGATCGGACAGGCCTGCCTCGCCCCGGGCGACAGCAAGGCGACCTACGGCACCGGCGCGTTCATCCTCGCCCATACCGGAAGCGAGTTCCGCCGCAGCCGCCACCGCCTCCTCTCGACCATCGCCTGGCAGCTCGGCGGCACGCGCCGCTACGCGCTCGAAGGCTCGGTGTTCGTCGCCGGCAGCCTGGTCAAATGGCTTCGCGACGACCTCGGGCTGCTCGGCAGCGCCGACGAGACCGAAGCGCTCGCCCGCTCGGTGCCGGACAGCGGCGGCGTTCAGATCGTGCCGGCGCATAGCGGGCTCGGCGCGCCCTGGTGGAAGCCGGAGGCGAGGGGCGCGATTTCGGGCCTCAACTTCGCCACGGGGCGCCCCCACATCGCGCGCGCCGCCCTGGAGGCGATGGCGCACCAGACCCACGATCTGATGACGGCCTTCGCCGCCGACGGGGCTCCGTGGGGGGTGCTGAAGATAGACGGCGGCATGGCGTCGAACGCCTGGCTGGCGCAGGACCTGGCGAACATGCTGGCGCTGACGGTGGAACGGCCCGCCTTTGTCGAGACGACGGCGCTCGGCGCCGCGATGCTGGCGGGAGTGGGGTGCGGGATGTTCGCGTCGCTCGAGGAAGCGGCGGCGATGCGGGGCGCGGTCGAGAGGTTCGAGCCGGCGATGGCGCCAGAGGTGCGCGAGGCGCGGCTGGAGGGATGGAAGAAGGCAGTGGAGGCGGTGCTGCGCTAGCGTCATCCCAGCGAAGGCTGGGATCCCGGCGGGTGAAAGGCGCCCGTGTCCTTCACCCCCTGGGGCGACGCACAGCCAACCCTATCTTAACCCGGCTGCGCTAGTCCGCCGCCATGGCCCTGCGCCTCCACCTGATCGCCGCGGCGCGCCCCAATTTCATGAAGGTGGCGCCGCTCTGGCACGCGCTCGCCGCCGCGCCGGGCTTCGAGCCGGTGCTGGTCCATACCGGCCAGCATTACGACGTTAACATGTCGGACGCCTTCTTCGCAGACCTGAGGCTCCCCGAGCCGGACCATCATCTCGGCATCGGCTCGGGCAGCCATGCCGAGCAGACCGGCGGGGTGATGATCGCCTACGAGA
>JAXDPG010000301.1:0-4784 GCA_034668485.1 Sphingomonadales bacterium | reverse complement strand
CGGCCCGATCTGTTCGGGAGCGCGGATTCGCCGCGGCCCGGCGGGCTGTACGACATATTGGCCGCACGCGCGGACGGGGGCAAGCTGCCCGCCGGCGCGATCCTCGAGCTTCTGCTCGAGGCGCTCGGACCGATCTGGGCGGACCGACTGGCGATCGACGGCGTCCCGCTCGGCGACTGCTGGCGCCACCCGGCGATCCGGCGGGACGATGCCAGCGACGGGCTCGTACCGCTCCACAAGCTGTCGCAATGGCTGGCCTATTCGCTGATCGAGCCGCTCGAGGCGGCCGGCATCGTGGTGGTCGAGATAGTCGGCCTCACCGGCCTCGCCGAATATCGCAATGGCGGGCTGTTCGTCGACACCGGAGTCCTAGCTTTGGCCGATCCCGCCGAGGTCGAGCGCACCCACAAGGTGGCCGACCCGCTGATCGTCGCCTGGCGGGCGATGACCGTCGCCCTGCTCGACCGGATGGCGCCGCTGGTCCGCGAACGGCTCGGGGTCGCCGAGGAGGACTTCCCCCTCGCCCGGATGCTCGAGGGCGGCAGCTGGGCGGCCGGCCGCCGAATCGCCGCCGAGCGCCGACCGGGGGGCGGTCCCCCCTTCACCATCATCAGCGACGGGACGGTATTCTAGCCATGGACGGACTGACGATCGTTTCGCACCCCCTGGTGCAGCACAAGCTCACTCTCCTGCGCGACAGGAACAGCTCGATCCAGCTGTTCCGGACGGTGGTGCGCGAGATAGCGACCTTGCTCTGCTACGAGGTCACACGCGACCTTCCCACAGACCTCGTCACCATCGAAACCCCGATCGCGACCACAGAGGCGCCGGCGATCGCCGGCAAGAAGCTGGTCATCGCCCCGATCCTGCGCGCCGGCCTCGCCATGGCGGAAGGGATGCTCGACCTGCTCCCCTCCGCCCGGGTCGCCCATATCGGCCTCTACCGCGAGCCGGTGACGCTCCAATGCGTCGAATATTATTTCAAGACGCCCGAGGATTGCGCCGAGCGGCTGGTCATCATCGTCGACCCGATGATGGCCACCGGCCACACCGCGATCGCGGCGATCGACCGGCTCAAGGAGGCCGGCGTCTGCGATATGCGCTTCGTCTGCCTGCTCGCGTCGCGCCCGGGCGCCGAGGCGGTCCGCGCCGCGCACCCCGACGTTCCGATCTGGGCGGCCGGCATGGACGAGACGCTCAACGACCACGGCTATATAGTGCCGGGCCTGGGCGATGCGGGCGACCGCACCTACGGCACTCGCTGACGGGCGTCATTGGGGCGAAATGGTTGAAAGTGTGCGGTCGTGTTTCACGTGGAACATATCACGAACATTCTTCCGCCGGAAATTGTGGAAAGACTTTCTTCGTTTCATTGGAAATGAAAGGCCCCGCGCCCTCGGGCGAGGACTAGATGACTGATTTAAAAGGCCTTTTCAAATCGCGTGAAGACGCGTCGGATTGCCGACGAAACGCCGAATAACGTTGATAATCGCCACTTCAGGCTAGCGAAAAGACGCTGCGAGCGTTCCGTCGCTCCTGACGACGGCGGGCGGGCCCACAAGACGAAGCCGTTTAGCGGCGCTTCTTGAAACCCGCTGTCACGGACGGTCTGTCCCGCTTTGAGACTCAATCCATTTCGGGTCAATCGGCTTTGCCAATCTCGTAGTTCTACCATATAATTAGTTAATCAAAGTTAGGATTTCGAGTCGGGGGGCCGTGTCTACACTTGTAATCGTTCAATATCGGGGCGTTACCGGACCTTTGCGACCAAGGTTCGTACCGACCGCGCGCCCGGACCCATCCCTGAAAAACCCGCCGCTCGACAGTCCAGTCTATTCGGCAAGTTGGTAGCGTATCCCGATGCGTGACTGCCGCACGCGTCAAATCGAAAGGAACGCAATCATGAAGACCAAGCTCCTCTCCGCAGCGTCGGGCGCCGTTCTGGCGCTGGGCGTCGCTTCCTCGGGATTCGCGCCGAGCCCCGCCGGGGCCCAGGGCTATGGCGCTGCGCCGCCGCCGCCGCCCTACGAGGCGCCGCCGCCCGGCTACCGGCCTCCGTCGAATTACGACATGCCCAGCAAGAGCGTCCTCAAGGTGTGCAAGATCGCCAAGAACTTCGCGCCAGGGGGCATGTTCACCTTCTATACGAAGCCGGCCGGACAGAAGCAGAGCGTCATGGTTCCCGCCGGGCCCGCCCCGGGCGGTTTTTGCCAGATCGTCGGCATCTACCCCAAGGGGTCCGAAGTCTCGCTCTTCGAATATATTCCCAAAGGCTATCGTATCGCCAGCATCAGCACCAATCCGAGCTCGGCCGAGCGGGGCCAGAGCATCACGGAGGGATGGGTCAAGATATTGCTCCCCGAGGGCTTTACCGAGGTCACCATCCTCCAGGAGGGCTCGGGCTTTATCGAGATCTGCAAGGAAGGCGGCCGCGCGGGAGTGGGCTATCGGTTCAGCTTCGAGGGCATGAACGGACCCCAAACGACCGACCCGATACCGGCCAATTCCTGCACCCGTGCGATCGAGGTACCTGCGACGAACCTGGTGGTGACGGAGGTTGGCGGTCAGGGCCAGATGGTCGGCGGCTCGACCCTGCCTGAGGGTCGCCTCGTCAACGTCGACCTGGGCGGGGCCCGGCTCACGGCGAGGATCGATGTCGGAGAGATCCAGTATCAGACCCTCATCACCTTCAAGAACCGCGAGGAGCGCGGAGGCTATTGAGCCCTGGAAGGACGGGCGGCCGGAGGCCGCCCGTCCGCCCGCCGCAATGCGCTTTCCCCTCGAGGCCTTGCCGCCGGCGGAAGAGGCGTGCCACGTACAGGCCATGGCGCAGCTTGATTTTCCGTTCGGGGCCTGGCTTGCAATCCTCCTGGCTCTGGCGTCGGCCCCGGCAGCCGGAGCCGAATTTCGGGCACAAAGCATGTCGGCCCATTCTCGGCTCGCGCCGATACGAGAGCCTTCCGGCGTCCTCGCCGATTATGAAGCGGACGTTCGACGCGTATTCCGCGAAGGCTTCGCCGCGGGAGTGATGCTGCGCGCGATCGTCCGGCCCTCGTTCAGCGAGGAATATGCGGTGGGGCTGCGGCGGACCCAAAAGGGGTACGAGATCTTCGCGCTGCAGCCGTCGCGGCAGATATGGGCCTATCAGGCGATCAGGCTGTACAAGAGAGGTCGGGCCGGCGTGATCATTCTCGACGACCCCGGCCCGGGCGGCAAGAGCGGGAAGCGGGCCGAGCTGCTCGGCGACCCCGGAGCGGCGCTTCGCGACGGCACCGCCGAGGAAGTTGCGCGGCTCGAAAAGGACCTTCCGGCCGATCCCGGCGACCTGCCTTTGGAGCGCTGCGCGGCCGCCGTGGACGATGGCGCGGCGGCGGCGCTGACCGCGGCCTGGCGGCGGATGCTCGACGCCGTCCGCCCCGACGAGGACTTGATGCCGGGCCTCGACGGCACCTCCTTCCATTTCTCGATGGAGGCGGACGGGCGGCGCCTCGCCGGCGAAGCCTGGTCGCCGCAAGAGGGGACCCGGCCGGCGAGGCTGGCACGGCTCGCGGAGGCGATGCGGGACTATTGCGGGACGAGGGAGGGGGAGCGACTGGCGGAGATCAGGGCGCTGGCGGAGAGTCTGGGCCGAGCGGAAACGGGCGGCTGAGGCCCGCGGTCGCGGGCAACGCCCGCTCCGGCGGACGATCGTCGAGCAAGGCCGAAGGCGCCGCTCGCTCCGGTCGGCGGTACGAGACTCGGTGCCAGGCACCGAGAGCTAAGCTCTTGGATTCGCACGACGGCCCGAACGGGGGCGGCGTGTGTTCGGTGCCAGGCACCGAAGGCTAAGCTATTGGATTCACACGGCGGCCCAAGCGGCGGCGACGCGTGATCGGTGCCAGGCACCGAAGGCTAAGTCATTGGATTCACAGGGCGGCCCGAGCGGCGGCAGCGTGTGTTCGGTGCCAGGCACCGATGGTTAAGTCATTGGATTCGCACGGCGGCCCGAATGGGGGCGACGCGTAATCGGTGCCAGGCACCGATGGTTAAGTCATTGGATTCGCAGGGCGGCGAGGGCGTCGAGGGCTAGCGGTTCCGGCGCCCTTCGATCAGCCCGTCCACCAGGGCCGGGTCGGCCAAGGTGCTGGTATCGCCGAGGCTTCCGAACTCGTTCTCCGCGATCTTCCTCAGGATCCGGCGCATGATCTTGCCGCTTCGCGTCTTCGGGAGGCCCGGCGTGAAATGGATGAGGTCGGGGCTGGCGATCGGGCCGATCTCGGTGCGGACGTGCTGGCGCAATTCCTTCTCCAGCGCCTCGCTCCCTTCCTCGCCTTCCATCAGGGTGACGTAGCAATAGATGCCCTGGCCCTTGATGTCGTGGGGATAGCCGACGACCGCGGCCTCGGCGACCTTGGGATGCGAGACCAGCGCGCTTTCGACTTCGGCGGTGCCGATGCGATGGCCCGAGACGTTGAGCACGTCGTCGATGCGGCCGACAATCCAGAAGTAACCGTCCTTGTCCTGACGCGCGCCATCACCGGTGAAGTAGACATCGGTCCGGCCGGGGAATTCACTGAAGTATTGCCGCACGTAGCGGTCGTCGTCGCCCCAGAGCGTGCGGAGCATCGAGGGCCACGGCTGCGTGATGACGAGCTTGCCGCCGCTGTTGCGCGGAACCTCGTTGCACTTGTCGTCGACCACCTTCGGCACCACGCCGAAGAACGGCCGCGTGCCGGAGCCAGGTTTCGTGGGCGTCACGCCCGGGAGCGGCGCGATCATGATCGAGCCGGTCTCGGTCTGCCACC
>JAXDPG010000300.1:0-12322 GCA_034668485.1 Sphingomonadales bacterium | reverse complement strand
CCGCCGCCGCTCGAGCCGCCGCCCCAGCCGCCGCCGACGCCGGGGCCCCACATCCAGACGCCGTGGCGGCGGTAGCGCCGCCCGCGCCGGCCCGGGATCAGCGCCCTCAGGACGACGAAGCCGAGGACCAGCCCCCAGAAGATGAGCGGCAGCCCGGATTCACCGTCGCCGCCGCCGTGTCGGCCCTGCTTCTCCTTCGCCTGCAGCGCCTTCTGCTCGGCCTGCTCGGGCGGCGCCTGGAGCTGGGCGACGATCGCGTCGGCGCCGGCGTTGATGCCGCCGGGATAGTCCTTGTCCTTGAACCGGGGCAGGATCTGCTCCGAGATGATCTGGCCCGACAGCGCATCGGTCATGATCGGCTCGAGCCCGTAGCCGACCTCGATCCGGACCTTGCGGTCGTTGGGCGCGACCAGCAGGATGATGCCGTTATTGGCGCCCTTCTCGCCGATCCCCCATTTGCGGCCGAGCTGGTAGCCGTAATCCTCGATCGGATAGCCGCCGAGGCTCGGCACGGTGGCGACGACCAGCTGGCGGCTGCTCGCTCTCTCGACCGCCTCCAGCTTCAGGGTCAGGGCCGCCTCGTCGGCGTCGGGGATGATGTTGGCGGCGTCGACGACTCGCCCGGTCAGCGCCGGGAAGTCCTGCGCCGCGGCGGGCGCCGCGAGCAGGATGAGAAGCAGCAGGAGGGCCCGAATCGGGCTCATATCGCGACCGCCTTTTCCGGGGCGGCCCCGGGCTCGCCTGCCCTGGAGCGCAGCCGCCCGATCAGAGCGTCGCTCGCCGCTTCGATGCCTTCGGGATAGTGGCCCGTCTTGAACCTGGGCAGCGCCTCATCGCGTATGACGTCCGCGGCAAAGCCGTTGGTCACCCGG
This sequence comes from Sphingomonadales bacterium, assembly GCA_034668485.1. GTDB lineage: Bacteria > Pseudomonadota > Alphaproteobacteria > Sphingomonadales > Sphingomonadaceae > Allosphingosinicella. The sequence continues at coordinate 11,450 of JAXDPG010000300.1, read as the reverse complement.
CGTTCGAGCCCGAGCCCGACCTCGATTCGAACCTTCCGCTCGTTCGGCGCCACCAGCAGCATCAGCCCGTCGTCGCGGTCCTTGTGCCCCAGCCGCCAGCGCCGGGCGAGGGCGAGCGAATAAACCTCGATCGGACGGCCGTCGAGCGAGGGGACGGTGACGACGACATATTGCGGCCCGATTTCCCTCTGGAGCGCCTCCAGCTTGCCCGCCAGGCGGGCTTCCTGGTCCGGAGTCAGGAGGTCCGCCCGGTCGACGACTCGCCCGGTCAGCGCCGGATAATCCTCCTTCGCCGCCACGACCTTCACCGGCGGCGCCGGCGAGCGCTCGCACGCGGCGCTGCCGAGCAGCAGCAGCGAAAGGAGGAGTGATCTGGTCACCCGGCGCGCGTCAGCGGCTGGTGTTGGTGTCGAAATTCACGTCCGGGGCCACGTCCGCATTGGGGGTCGTCGCCTGATAGGTGGCCATCGGCTTGGCGCCGTATATCACCTTGGCCCCGATCACCGACGGGAAGGTACGGATTTCCGTATTATAGGACTGAACCGCGCCGTTATAGTCGCGGATGGCGATGTTGATCCTATTCTCGGTGCCCTCGAGCTGATCCATCAGCGTCTTGAAATTGCCCTGGCTCTGAAGCGTCGGATAGGCCTCCTGCAGCCGCTGCAGCGACAGGGTCAGCCGGTTCTGGGCGTCGGCGAAGCGGGCCATGGCCTGCGGATCGCTGAGCTGGTCCCCCGAGACGGTGATCCGGGTCGCGTTGGCCCGGGCCTCGGTCACCCCGACGAGGATCCTCTCCTCCGACGCCGCCGAGCCCTTCACCGTCGAGACGAGGTTGGGGATCAGGCTGGCGCGGCGCTGGTAGGCGGCCTGGACGTCGGCCCATTTGGCCTTGGCAGCCTCCTCGGCGGTCGGGATCGAATTGACCCCGCAGCCGGCCAGCGAAACTCCGGCCACCGGCACCAGGAAGGCGGTCATCAGGGAAGTGCGCTTCATGTCGGACCCTCGCTCATCTGTCCGCAAGGAAGTAGGGACTTCGATCCGCCCCCGCAATGTCCCGTCCCGCTTTCACTTTAAATTCAGCGGGAATTGCCTATATGGGAGCTGCCGGCTTCGGCCGGCTATGGCGATAAATTGCGGCGTGCAATAGGCGCAGCGGACCCGGGGGCGGTACCCGGCGGCTCCACCAAAACCAGCCTTAGGGCAGGTTCTGACGGGGCCGAACTAGGATCGACGTGTGTTGAAAAGCGCTGTTTTTGCCCGGCCTGAATGCGCCGTAAAACCGTTCAAAACCACAAGTGCCAACGACAACGAGGCGCTCGCGATTGCCGCGTAACAAGGTCCTCACGGACTGAGTTACAAGGACGAAAGCGCGGTTGGGGCCGCACCGGGCAACAGAAGAGGACACCGGCGGTACGGGGAGCACCGAGCAACAGAAGCTCCCCACTTCCACTCCACCCCGAGCTGATCGGAAGGAATGGATTCCCGCTTTCGCGGGAATGACGTATGAGCGCGCAATGCGCCCGTTCCTCCTCGCCTCCCTCCTTCTCCTCGCCGCCTGCGGGTCCGAGCCCGAGAACGTCCAGGCCCGATCCGAGAATATGTCGCGGCTGCTCGAGACTCGCGCCAACGAGCTCGAGGCCGAAGCCGGGAACGACGTCGCCGCGCAGGTCGAGCCGCTCGACAACGAGGCCGACGCCTTGCTCAACCAGATGAACGCCGCCGAGCCGGCCGCGAACGAAGCCGCCAACGGCGCGTAGCAGGAGCTCGCCGCCGGCCGCCGCAGGAATGGGCCGCGCGGGAACACAGGCTGCAGGCTCGCCGTTCAGCCACGGGCCGGAAAGCCAGCTGTCTTTTCTCCCCATCGCCCAGGAGGGACCTATGATCACGCTTCTATGGACCGCCGTCATGGCCGCCGGCCCGCCCCCGGCCATGGCCGCGGGCGGTCACGGCGACGCCGTCCAACGCTGTCGGCCCGCTTTGGCTCGCAAAGTAAAAGGTGACGTCGAGAACGTTACGGTTGTGAAATTCCGCAAGACGGGGCGGGAAACTCTCCTGAATGGGGAAATAAGCGTGCTTGAGCGGCCACCGGTCAAAGCCGGCGAGCTCACGCCGCACCATATTATCAATATTAGGTATTTTTACGAGTGCCGTTTTACTGGCCGCGCGGCGCCGCGAGTTAGGGTTTCACGCCCGAACAACTAGTCGTCTGTTAGTTAGAACGCTTCGTCGCTATTTCAGCCGGAATCGGCGGGATAGGTCCGAAACGGGCTAAGTCCATGCTTGCAATTGGAAAATTGAATGTCAGCATCCCGATCTGCGGTCGTCCTGACCGCAATTGGGAGAGCAACATGAATCTGAGGAAATGGGGGCTAACGGCCCTGGCGCTCGCTTGCGGCGCCTTGGCTGGCACCGTGGCCAGTGCCAATCAACCGCTTGAAAGAAGCGGGAATACCTACCACAAAGCGGCTTGCGAGCACGGCAATCCGCACGGCACCGCGCGTTGCCATGCTCATGTCGTTACCGACGCCCGGGGCGAAGAGATCGACGGACAGGCCAGTCCAAACGTGGTTCCGTCGGGCTATGGCCCGAACGACCTGCGTTCGGCCTACAACATCACCACCAACGGCACCTCGACCATCGCGATCGTCGACGCTTACGGCTATCCGAACGCCGAGGCCGACCTTGCGGTCTACCGCTCGCAGTTCGGGCTTCCGGCCTGCACCACCGCGAACGGCTGCTTCAAGAAGGTCAACCAGAACGGCGTGCAGGGCAGCTATCCCGCCACCGACACCGGCTGGTCGCAGGAGCAGGCGCTCGACATCGACATGGCCAGCGCCATGTGCCCTGGCTGCAAGATCGTGCTCGTCCAGGCGACCACGGCGAGCTTCGCCAACCTCGCTACCGCGGTCCGCACCGCGGCCGCGATGCCCGGCGTGACGGCCATCTCCAACAGCTACGGCGGCAGCGAGACCAGCTCGAGCGCCTACGAAGCCTCGTATAACCAGCCCGGCAAGGCGGTCACCGTTTCGTCCGGCGACTCCGGCTACGGCGTCGAGTTCCCAGCGACCTCGCCGCACGTCATCGCGGTCGGCGGCACGCATCTCGTCCGGGCCGCCAATGCGCGCGGCTGGGCCGAGACGGCGTGGAGCTCGGGCGGCAGCGGCTGCAGCACCGTCTATGCGAAGCCCAGCTTCCAGACCGACGCGCTCTGCACCAAGCGCATGGAAGCCGACGTCTCGGCGGTCGGCGACCCGAACACCGGCGTCGCCGTCTACGGCCCGACTACCCGCAAGGCTTCCGGCTGGCTCGTGTTCGGCGGAACCAGCGTCTCGGCGCCGATCATCGCCGGCATCTACGGCGTGACCGGCCACGGAGCGGCCAATGGCGCGGCGAACATCTACGCCAATGCCAACCTGCTCAACGACGTGACCAGCGGCACCAACGGCACTTGCGGCGGAACCTACTTCTGCACCGCAGGCGCGGGTTACGACGGTCCGACGGGTCTCGGCACGCCCAACGGCACCGGTCCCTTCTAAGCGGACAGGAAGGAGCGGGTTGCGGCTTGCCGCGGCCCGCTCCTTTCCTTACGCAGACGAGATCGAAATCTTGCACAAACAGACATATCGACCGTGATCGGGTCTTCAGGGCCGACGCTTTTCGCGCGCCTTCTCGCTTTCCTCTTTCTCCTGCTCGCTTTCGGCGCCGCACCGGCCGCCGCGCAGAGCCCTTCGGTCCTTTCCAAGGTCACCCTTCTCAGCGATTCGCCCTCGGAGACCCGTCTGCAGCTGAGCATCGAGCCGAGCGCCCACGGCTTCGCCCCGGTCGGCAACGACGTCAACCGGCCCGCCCTCGGCCTCGCTTTGACCATCCGCGGCGGCGGCGCGGTGACTCCTCAGGGCCTCAAGGGCCTGGTCCGGCAGATCAGCTTCGAGCAGGTCGAGACCATCCTCATCCTGCGCTTCCAGGTCACTTCGGCGGCCAGCGTCAGCGCCACGGCGAGCGGCCCGACGACGATCGACGTCACCCTCTCGACCGGAGCGCCCGCCGTCAAGGTCGAGGCCGAGGAGCCCGGCACCGTCGCCAGCGACGTCCCACCGGCGATGGGCTATTCGCCCGGCGAGAGTTTCGAGCTGGTCCAGCTCAAATATGCCGACGTCAGCGAGATCGTCGGCCTCCTGAGCCAGGGCGCCAGCGTCAAGTCCAACGACCTGTTCGTTCCGCGCGAGCCCGCCTTCGGATCGAACAGCCTGACGGGAAGCACCTACAATCCCGGCCCGACCACCCAGTCGCCCGGCAGCGACGATTCGCCGCTCGGCCAGTCGATCGACGCCGGCATGGCGGTCGACCGGCGCCTGAACGCCGTCTGGCTGCGCGGCGCTCCCGAATATATCGCCCGGATGAAGCAGATGATCGCCGCCATCGACGTGCCGCTCGACTCGGTCGTCCTCGAAACCCAGTTCGTCGAGCTGACCGAGAGCGGCGCCAAGGCGGTCGGAATCGATTTCGCCAATTCGAACGGCCAGATCGCGGTGATCACCGGCCAGAGCGGCCAGTTCATCCCCCCCGGCTTCGGCAACGGCCAGGGCCCGCGCCTGTTCAGCGCCCAGGTCCAGGCCGCCATCTACGCGCAGGTGCAGAAGGGCAATGGCCGGATCGTCTCCAAGCCGCGGATCGCGGCGCAATCGGGCTCGACCGCCAAGATCATCACCGGCGACGCCCTTCCGATCCTGACCGCGATCACCCTGTCGGGCGTCAACGGGGTCAGCCAGCAGGTCCAGTACGTCAACGTCGGCGTCACCCTGCAGATCGCCCCTAGGGTCAGCAGCGACGGCTACGTCTCGAGCCACGTCTTCTGCGTCGTCTCCAGCGTCACCGGCTTCAGCCAGGGCTATCCGACGATCAGCCAGCGCGAGGCGGAGACGTCGGCGACGGTGCGCGACGGCGATTCCTTCATCATCGGCGGCCTGAGCCAGGAGGATTCGATCAAGACCAGGACGAAGATACCCGGGCTCGGCGACATCCCCCTCCTCGGCCAGGCGTTCAGCACCAACCGCCACACAAGGTCCAAGACCGAGCTCTACATCGTCATCACGCCGCACATCATCCACCGCGTCGACGAGATCCGCAACAGCGCGATGACGGTCGTTCCAACGACGACGACCAGCGTCACCCTTCGCCCCGACGGCACCCCGGTCGCCGAGCCGCAATAGGCGGCCTTCTCCGGACGATCCCGACCGTCGCGGCTATTGAGCAGGGGCCCTAGCCGGCGGCGCGGGCGTAGCGGTCTTCGAAATCGCCCTCGGACATGACGAGATAGCGGATCATGTCGATCAGCGCCCAGGGCACCGAGACGAAGAGGCCGATCACAGTGCAGCTCAGCACCAGCATCGCGATCCCCGAGCCGACCCGCCCCAGATAGAAACGGTGGATTCCGAGCGGCCCGAGCAGGAAGGCGAGCAGGGCCGCGATCAGCTTGTTGCGGTCGCTCCGCGCCGGCGCCGGCGGACCGGAGCGGACCGACGGCACCGACGCCCCCGGCACCGGGAAGATGCTGAGCGCCCGGCTTTCGCTCGTCTCGAAGTCGACCAGCATGCCCACCGCCGGCTCCCCCCGGGCGGCCCAGTCCGCCGGCCGGAAGCTGTAGCGGCGGCCGTCCTCCCCGGAGACCATCCCGTCCCCCGTCCGGGTGTCGACCCCAAGCACCTGTCCGCGCATGATTCCCCTGTTCAGAAAAAGCGGGCGTCATCTTGGCCAGCGGGACGGCAATTGCAATCGGCCGCGTGCGAAGGGATAAGAAGTTCGCTCGAAAAATTCGAGAGGGCGCGGCCCGAGGGCAGGTCATCATCAGATCAGCCCTCGCTTGCGGGCGATCACCGACAGCTTGCGAAGGATGCTGCCGCGCACCTCGTCGAGCGTCCGCGGCCGCTTCCATGCGCCCGGCGCCCTGCCGAGCTCGAGCATCCGCCTTTTCTGAAGATGGAGCAGGTGGATCGCCTCGGCGACCGTCATCGCCGGCAGCGGCGGCGGCTCCGGCAGCGGCGGCTCGGCCTCGGCGAAGATATTCTCCGCCCTCAGCATCAGCCTTTCCTCGAGCATGTCGGTGCCGGTGTCGAGCGCGTCGTCCCAGCGCCGCTCGAAGCCCGGCCAGCGCCGCCGGTGCCCGTAGGCCGAGCCCTTGCTCTTGCCGGCCGCCGCATAGGCCGCCTTGGCGTTGCAGGTCTCGCCCAGCACCTTCAGGAACCGCGCCTCCGTCTTCGCCGTCCACTGGCCGGGAAAGGCCCGGGCGATCTGCACCCGCCGCCCATTGGTGCCGCGAACCACCAGCTCGACCCCGTCGAGATGCCCCCACCCCTTGGGCGGCGCCTGCCGCGCCCCGCCGCGAAGCCGCTCGTCCGCGGCCGCGAGCAGCGCCCGCACTTCCGCGTCGAACTCGGGGCTAAGGCTCCGCGCCTTGCAAACCCACGACCGCGACACACACGCCCGCTCCGCCGCCAGCGTCTGGTTCCCGCTCGCCGCCAGCGCCCGAAGGAACGCGGCGCGGCGCTTCTCGGTCATTTTTGCCGTCACCATCCACCCCCGATCATCCTGAGCCTGTCGAAGGAGGCCCGTCATCGCTCTCCCTCCCGCTCCTCTCGGTATGGAACATAGAAAGAACGCAGGGTTATTCAAGACGGGCAGGCGGTATGAAGCCATTTCACCCAAGGCACCAAAGTCCCAAAGCAAGTCCTGAGCGGCGTCGCAGGCGGCATCGAAGGGGCGCTGAGCCGATGAAGACCGCAGCCTCTTTGGTCCTTTGGGTGAAACAGCACCTTCCAGCAGCTAGCGCCCCGCCGCTTTTCTGAGCGTCTCGTCGATCCGAGTCTGCCAGCCCGGGCCTTGGGCACGATAATGCGCAAGAACGTCGGGGGACAGGCGCAGGGTCACCTTCTCCTTGCGATCCCCCGGCGCCTTGGCGGGCCGCCCGCGCGGCCGAGGCTCGCGAACCACCTTGTCCCCGATCGCGTGGCGGCCCCGTTCCGCCATCTCGCGCGTGAAGCGAGGCGGGTCGTCAGGGCCGGTAGAGATTGTAGATTTCCCGTTCATCCTTGTCCGCCTTCCTCATGCTAATCAGGCGCGCCTTGACGCCCCGCGGTGTCCAGACGCAGACCACGATCTGCCCGCCAATCCGGCCCAGGGTGACGTAGCGGGTCTCGCCATAATCCTCCCGCTCGTCCTCGACGTCGATCCGATACGCCTCGAAAATCGCGCTGGCTCCAGCGAAACCGATGCCGTGCTTCTCCCGGTTAATCCGTTCCTTGTCCGGATCGTGCTCCGTCTCCATCCGTTTACTGTACCGACGCTAATCACGCAACGCCACGATTTTTCGTCGGGACGAAAAATATCCGAAAAAGGGATTTCCCTGGGACAGCGTGGTGACAGTCACCTGACCCTCACCAATATATATTTTCACAGCGGGCGGCTTCCTATTCGACTGAGGTTGTATCCGATTTTGGTGAATGCCTGACTCACGGCTAAATGGGGCGCGATGGCCGCTCCTGTAATCGCCGTCTTCAAAACCGCCGAATTCCGCCGCTGGCTGCGCTCGCTTCGAGACGCTCGCGCCCGGGCGCGAATCCTCAAGAGCATCGACCACCTTTCGTTGGGGCATTTCGGCAACGCGAAATCAGTCGGCGGCGGGATCGGCGAGCTTCGCGTGGATTACGGCCCTGGCTACCGCATCTATTTTGCCCGCCGCGGGGCACGCCTGATTCTGCTGGCTTACGGAGGTGACAAATCACGGCAAAGAACCGATATTGTCCGTGCGCGTGAAATCGCCGCTTCATGGGAGCCCGCGAATGGGGATTGAAACGAGCCGCTGGGACACGGCCGATTTTCTCGACAGTCCGGACGCGATTCTTGCCTATGTCGAGGCCGTGTTCGAGGACGGCGATCCCGAGCTGATCGTGCTGGCGCTGAACAACGTCGCCCGCGCCAAGGGCCTCGCGCACGACGCGCTGACCGCGCAAAGCGATATCAGCTCGGTGATTGTTACTCTGAAGGCCCTGGGGCTGGAACTGACCGCCAAGGCCGCCTGATCGGCTGCGGCTTCTTCGCCGCCGAGCCCGACCCGCGCGACAAGCGCCGCCTCCTGATCGCCCTGTCGGACTTCGCGGCCGACCGCATCGAGCCTATCTCACCGCCGCCTCCAGGATCGCCCCGCCGATCGCCTGACCTTTCCCGTCATTCCCGCGAATGCGGGAATCCCGCTTCTCCTTCTTGGAATGAGCGGGAAAAACAAAGAAGCGGGATCCCCGCGTGCGCGGGGACGACGAGGAGGAAAGCAATCGCTCCGAAACTATGCCAACTTTGAATAGAAATCCCCTGCCCCTAGGCCAGCCGCCATGGCGGGCCCGAACGACGAACGAGAAAGGCTGGCGCGCAAGCTGTGCCGGCTCCTCATCGAGGCCCGCTAAGCCTCGCGCAAGAACCAGACCCAGCTCGGCAAGGCGGTGGGCCGCTCCCAGAGCTTCGTCTCCAATTACGAGCGGGGCAGAGGCGGCTCGATTTGCCCGACCTCATTCTCGTTTGCCGGGTGATGAAGCTGGAGCCGGCGGAGCTGCTGGGGCGGCTGGACTAGACAGCGCCGACGCGAAACTGCGAAGGTTCTGAGATGCCCCAGCCTCTTTCCCGGGTTTCGCCAAACCCTGACATTAGGATCGGGCTGAATGCCTTCAAGCAGCTACCCGATGCAGCCGGGCGCATAATCGACGTGATATCGATTTGGAGCCTAATTGATTCCCGGCTTACGATCATCCTCGCTCAAATGCTTAAGACGGATTACGAAGCCGCCGCGGCAATGTATCGGGCGATAACAAGCGGACAAGCCCGACGTGCGGCCCTCGATGCCGTCTCAGCTCATGCGTTGGCAGGCCCAAGCTTTTGCCTGTTGCAAGCGGTCCTGAAGGTTACCAAGCCCTCTCGTGATACTCGCAACGATTTTGCCCACCACGTCTGGGGGTACGACAAGAATCTCTCGGATGCGCTGTTGCTAATACCGCCAGACGCCATTGCCAGTCTCGAAATCGCCTCGCGGAAGCACCGCGAGGCTGGCAACCTTTCTCAGCACAAGGTGGTAATGACGGAAGGGAATCAGGTAGTTATCGTCAGCAACGCTCCAACTCTGGATCATTCGTCCGTCGCGGTTTGGCGCCAAAAGGATTTCGACCGGGCTGCGAGCGCCGCCCGCAATGCCGATCGATATTTTGCTCATCTTTGGATCGCGCTTAGTGATTCCCCTGTGCGGGATGAAAGGCGAAAACTGCTGTTCGATGATCCCGCCATTGACCGGGCATTTGAAACCCTGTCCCATAAGAACGAACAGGCCGCCCTGCTACGGAAGGCTCGGTAAGAGACATAGCGCAGGCGGCTTAGTTAGGTTTCGTCATCCGCCGTCAGTTCAGCGAGGCGCGCATACCAGGGAAGAAGCTCCCCGAGCGCCTCCACGAACGGGTAATCTCTTGGCTCTGCCTTTGCGGCTTCTGCTTCTTCGTGGACAATGGAGAAGATCCATCCTTGGCGATCGCCCGATCCTATCCTCACGGCCTCCTGCAGAGAGGCCGCTGTCGCCGTCGAAAGCACGACTTCCAACTCCGAAATCGTGCAGAACGCCACTGGTCGGCGATCTTCGGCAGGAATTTCATGTGCGCTGGCATCGGCGAGCTCGTTCGCCCGCTCGATGATCTGCGGGATGATCGTTGAGCGACCGGCGAACCATTCGTCCATTGTCAGGATCATGCCTCGGGCGCCAGCTGCGAGGCAATTGGGTGCGACCCGCTCCCGACAATGAGCGAAGAAGCGCCACAGCTGCATGACGCCCTTCGCTATCTCCTCGTAGCCGCGATCCTCTTCGGGGATTTCACCGAACCGCGCCGTAACGCTCATGCGCGAAGCCTTACACTCGATCGCGAGCTCAACCACCCCGTCGTTCTCGAGCATGAGGATATCTGGGGTGGCGATTGGACCTAGACGCGTCCGATATGTGACCTCGGGCACGAACCGCGTCCCCACCAGCATTTCAGCAAGCAACGCGAAGCTGTACGCCTCGAATCGTCGACCGATCTCATCGCGGATGAGCCCGCCGCCGCCGATGACATCATAGAAGAGCCCATTTGTGATCCGATCCATGATCAGGTCGGGCAGCGGCGCGACCAATGTCCGGTCCCTGTGGCCGACGAGGAAACAGGGGTACTGTCGGAGAATGCTCGGCTTGTAGGCTGTGACGGTGTCAACATCGCGCAGGGCCTGTGCCTCGCGTCGCAGATCGACAAGCGGTCGAGCGATACGGCCCAGCGTGCGCCGAAGAGTATCCTGACTGATGCCCCAGTCGTGGATCAGCCCCAGGTTGCTGGCCGGCCGGATCGCTGGCTCGGGGTAGAAGACAGCGAGGAGGCAGTAGCCCACCAGCGTCATGTCGGATCCGGTCAATCCGATGCTCTCTCGGAGGTAAGCGGCACACTGGCCTTGACCGTACACGAAAGCGTTCCGGTAGAGCTGCGGGATGCCGAAATAACCACGCTGCCACGGGAATTGCCGAGCCCCTATCCGCCCCATTTCAACGAAAATGCTCAGCTCGCCACTCCGTGCCCCATATTCAGCATTCTCGAGCGCTCGGAGCAGCATGATGAGCCTCCGTATTTCATTCCAAGAGCGGCAATTGAACACCCGATAATGGGAATCTTTCGGGGTCGTGAGCAACTCGTTCGCCAGCGTCTCAAGCTCCCAAGGGTAGATTGCGTTCTGGCCAATGATCCCCTCAGTGGCAGCGTCTGGCGGGTAGCCGTTGAGGAAGCGCCTCGCTTCATCCGGCCGGCCAGTCTGAAGTGCATTCAGCGCCCAGAGCATGCGAATGAATGACGCGTCGTCGGCTAATGAAAGGGTCGTCGCAAGCCGAGCTCGCAACCGGGGCAGCTCTTCCTGTCGGTCAGTCGGCGTTGCCATCGAGCCTTGCTCAGATTCGGTCGACGTCGAGACCTGCTGCTCTCAATCGCGGTGCAATCTTGCGCATCTTGGCGAATTCCGTTCCGAAGGAGGGGCCGATCCCCAAGGCTTCGCAAAACTCTTTGCCGGTGACCCCCTCAAGGGCCTCGGCATACTTAATCGCTTGGACGTGCAGCTCAGCGACATAGCCATTACGGGGGGAGGTCTCGAGGGCCTTCCGGATCCTTGCCAAAATCTCCGTCGACGTCATTGCCTACTTCCTCAATCCTCTTCACCGCAAAGTGATTTAGCAATTTGCTTTTAGCTAAAAGCTAAAACGTGTCAACACTGACTTCAAAAATTGTGTTCTGCCGATGGGGCCGCCGTGGTCCCTTCGTGCCTTTGCGGATGCGCGTGAACCACAAAAAAGGCCCCGCATCGCTGCAGGGCCTTTCCTGGCTCTGAACCCCGGCTTGCGCCGGGGTGACTCAGAT
>JAXDPG010000299.1:0-4972 GCA_034668485.1 Sphingomonadales bacterium | reverse complement strand
TCATGGATCGGACGTCTATTCCGGGAACTCGTTGATCTGCACGATCGGCTGCACGTCGGTGAATTTCGGGATGTCGCCGAAGATCTCCTGGCCGTGCGTGGCCGTCGAAGCGCTCACCGCCGCCTGCCGCAGCGGCCCGCCGGCGGCCTGCGTCGAGCGGATCGAGGTCGAGATCGCCGAAGGCGAAGGCCCCCCGGCCGGCTTCCGGGTGACGGCGACCGTCTGAGGTGTGCGCCTTAGGCGCCCTCTAGACTCGCGCCCGCCTCAGCGCCGCGTTGATCCGGGTCTGCCAGCCCGGGCCGGTCGCCCCTCTCCCGTCCTCTACGGGAGAGGAGGGGCCCAAGCCGAAGGCTTGGGAGGTGAGGGTCTTTTCTGAGTCCGGTGTACAGACCCTCTCCTCCCACCGCTTCGCGGCGGGCCCTCCTCTCCCGCGAAAGCGGGAGAGGATAAGGGTCAGATCAGGTCGGCGAGGTAGTCGCTGAGCCGGTCGATGCCGTGGTCGGTCAGCAGGATGGCGTTGCCGCGATTGTGGCTGCGCGCCACCAGGCCGGAGGCGATCAGCTTTTCGATCAGGGTCGGCCCGCTGCGCTGGTCGACCTTGGCGGCGTCGAAGGCTTCGGCCAGCGAGACGTGGCGGCCGTCGTCATGGGCGATGAACAAGGCCAGCAGCAGGTCCCAGGCGGGCTCGCCGAACAAGGCGGCCGGGAAATATTCGTCGCGCTTGCGGCGCTCGGCGTAGAGCCGCTCAGCCACGGCGCGCAGCGTATGCCCGGCTTCGGGCGACATCGGATCGGACAGCAGCGAGACGCGCACCGAGGCCTGGCGCAAGATCGCCAGAGCGGCCTCTAATCTTCCGGAATTTTCTTCCACGGATCGTTCCCCGCGGCCACCCTAATGAATTTTCCGGCGATGGATAGAGCGATTTTGCACAACTCATGTTCGGCCCCGCGCCGGCTGCAGCAGGCCCAGCGCGCGGAAGCTCGACCAGCCCGACCGGGCGACGATGACATGGTCGTGGATGCAGATGTCGAGCGCCCGCCCGGCGTCGGCGATGCGGCGGGTCGCGTCGATGTCGCCCCGGCTCGGAGTCGGATCGCCCGACGGATGGTTGTGGGCGAGAATGAGGGCCGTCGCCCCGACCTCCAGCGCCCGGCGCATGATCTCGCGCGGATAGACCGGCGCTTCGCTGACCGAGCCTTCGGCCAGGGTCTCATCGAAGAGCAGCCGGTTGCTGGTGTTGAGGAAGAGGACTCGAAGCCGCTCGGTCGGGAGCAGCGCCATGTCGAGCGACAGATAGTCGATCAGCGCCTGCGAATCGTCGAGCTTGGGGCGGGCGAACGCCTCGGTGCGCAGCGCATGCAGCATCGCGTCGCGAACGATGCCGAGATACTTCACCGCCGCCGCGCCGTCCCCTAGCACCCGCGCCTGGGCCGCAGCCGGCGCCGCCAGCGCCTCCGCCAGCGAGCCGAATTCCCTGACTAGGAGATCGGCCCAGCCGGCGGCCGCCGGTCCCAGCGGTCGGAGGAGCTCGACCAGGATTTGTCGACACCGTTCCTGGCCAGCCGCTTCTGGTGGTTCCAGGTGCCGAGAGCGATTAGCAGGAGCATTAGATAGCCCCAAAGAGAGAGAACGATCGCGTACGCGGACCGGATCACCCCGGGATCCAAGAGCTTTGCGGCATGAGCGGCCGTTCCGATAGCTTGGAGCGCTGTCACGCATAGCGGCCAGTACCTCTCGGCACGGAGTGCCAAGACAAGGAAGGCAACCAGTGTCGCCACGTCCACCAAGAAAACGCCGACTTCGAAAGACCCAAATCGGCCAGCTGGGCTCGATACCGCAGCCACGGAGAGTATTGAGCCCACTGCGAGAATCGCAGCGCCAACTTTCTCTGGCGCCCCTCCCCTGAGAAACACGTATAGACCGCAGACGGCGAAGAGTGCGTAGTAGACCGGAACCGGAAGCATGGCCCAACCGGACCACGCAGTCCTTGCTGGGTCAAGCCTGCCGGTCTCTTGGTTGACCCATAAGTCAGTTCAATCGCGGACAAGCAGTGCACGGAATTCTCCCGCCGGCTCACAACGACCACTTAGGCAACAGCTTGGAGGTGCGGAGTGTCCTGGTGCGCCGCCGGGGGCTTCCCCAGTTCGCCGACAGACATGATCCGTAGGCCAATCTGGACTTTCGTCTCGCTTAGCCTTCGATGAGATTCAATAATGTCGCAGCGAGCGCGAGCTAGCGACGCGAAAGCTGAAGCCGCCATTTCGAAAGCATCTTGGCCAACCATCGCCGACAGGTTGGCATCCGTGCGAGCGGTTACGATCGCCGCATTCAGTTCGGCCGCGCGAGCTAGCGCCGCGTCAATTGCGTCCTCGGCCGCGAATAGGCTTTGGGCTACCTTCGTCGCCGCGTCTCGACGTGCTTTGAGCATGATACCTCCCCTGTCCGCGGAGCAATCACTCCGCGGCTTTGCGTCCGATAATTTGGATACCGGGTTAGCCCCTGGTGAGCCTGCCGAGCGCTTCCATCGCCGAGACCAGGGCCCCGAAGGCCAGTGCCACTCCGATGGCAATGACCGCGATCCACGCCAGCCTTGCCGCCCAATTTAGGTCGCCCGGCCTCGTCGTACCGACCGAGAACGGTAGCGTGGGAGCCCCTCCCGGCGTGGCGACCCGGAATGAAGCTTGCTGCTCCCTCATGGCCCCGCCGGACAACCCGCTTGATTGCCACCCGCTCTCGATCGGTGGGACGAATGTGAACGAATCGGGCGGCGGGGCAATGTCCGACGGTTGGTATACCAATGGCTGGACAGGGTCGGCGGGGTCGTGCCTGGCGAAGATCCGGGCCGCGCTGCGGCGATCGCTGACTCCGAGCGTCTTCATCGCCGCCTTGATATGCTGGTCGACCGAGCCCGGCTCGATCCCCATCAGCGGCGCGATCTCCTTGGACGTCAGGTGCGCGTAGACATGCCTGAGGCAGGCGCGCTGCTGCTCCGTCAGCCTGGCGATGCGTTGCGAGTCCATGGCGGCATGGGGTTATCGCTTAGGTCGGCCTCCGGCACAATGGGGGAGGGATGAGCGGCCTCTCGGGCGCGCTTGTCTGCGAGAGGGGCCAGGAGATCCGCCGCCTGGCCGATCCGGGAGGAGGCTAGGCGGCGAAGCCGGTGAGGAATTCGCTGGCCGCGGTGCGGAAGCGGGTGAGCCGGTCGTCGACATTGGCGAAGCCGCTCTCGACCGCGTCGATCTCGCTGGCGACGCCTTCGGTGTCGCGGCGGATGGCGGCGATGGTGGCGGACATCGAATCGGCGGCGAGCGCGGTCTCGTCGACCGCGGCGGTGATCATGGTCACGGTCTGCGCCTGCACTTCCATCGCCTCGCGGATCCGGTCCGCCGAGGTCTGGACGTCCTCGACCGTCTTCTGGATCGAGCCGTTGGCGTCGACCGTCTGCTTCGTGGCCTGCTGGATGGCGGTGATCTTGGCGGTGATGTCGTCGGTCGCCCGCGCCGTCTGGGCGGCGAGCGACTTCACTTCCTGGGCGACGACGGCGAAGCCGCGCCCGGCGTCGCCGGCGCGGGCGGCCTCGATGGTGGCGTTGAGGGCGAGCAGATTGGTCTGGCCGGCAATGTCGCGAATGAGGCCGAGGATCGATTCGATCGCCTCGACATGGGCGGAGAGGGCCTGGCTCGCCCGCATCGCCCCGCTCGCCTCCTCGCCGGCGCGGACCGCGACCCCGGCCGCCACCTCGACCTCGGCCCTCGCCTCCTCGATCGCCCGGATGAGGCCGGCCGCGGTCTCGGCGGCGTCGCGCATCGCCAGCGCCGACTGCTCGGCGGCCGACGCGACCTCCGAGGTCTTGCCGAGCATGCCGCGGGCCGAGGCGGCGGTCTGGCCGGTCTTGTCGCGCAGCTTCGCCGATTCGCCGGTGGTCGCCTCGACCAGAGCGGCGACGTTGCGCTCGAACTGCTCGCTTCGCCGGCCGCGCGCCGCCGCCGCCTCATTGGCCTCGAGCAAAGCGAGCTGGGCGAGGATGATGTCGCTTTCATACGCCGCGAGCCGCTGCAGCGCCTCGAGCGCCCGGCGGAAGCCCTGATCGTCGAACCGGCCCGCGAAATCCGCGCCGAGCGAGGCGACGAGCCGCGCCCGCCGGTCCATCTCGGCGGGCACCGACAGCGCCTTGGTGTAGATTTCGAAGCCGAGGCCGGCGACGGCGTGGATCCAGGCGGCGTCGACCGGCCGGGTGAAGCTGTCCCGGGTCCGGCGCGCGGCCGAGTCGCCGCCGCTGGCTCGGACCGCCGCCTCGATCAGGTCGCCGGCCTCGGCCCACAGCCAGCCGAGCTCGCGCTCGAAGCCGCCGTCGTCATTATAGGCGCGCAGCCGGTTCGCCACCTGGCCGTCGGTCAGCTTCTGCAAGAGCGTGCCGTCCTTGTCCCTGAACCCGTCGGCCATGCTGGCGTCCCGAAGCTCCATTGGCGTCGCCCCCGGGCTAGCACCCGCACGGTAAAGGAAGGCTTAGACGGCATGTCGCCCCTCTCCCGCCTTTCGCGGGAGAGGAGGGGCCCGCCGCGAAGCGGTGGGAGGTGAGGGTCTGCACCCCGGACTCGGCAAGACCCTCACCTCCCAAGCCTTCGGCTTGGGCCCCTCCTCTCCCGTAAGGGACGGGAGAGTTTCTCGAGCCTCCAGGAGTTCGGTTGATCTCGCCGCCTCTCAGGCCGCCAGCCGCTTGACGAACTCCGCCGCCGCCGCCTTGAACCGCGCCATCTCCTCGTCGACATGGCCGAAATTGGACGTCACTCCGTCGATCTCGCGGGCGACGTTCTCGGTATCCTCGCGGATCGCGGCGATGGTGGCGGACATCGAATCGGCGGCGAGCGCGGTCTCGTCGACCGCGGCGGTGATCCTGGTCACGGTCTGCGCCTGCACTTCCATCGCCTCGCGGATCCGGTCCGCCGAGGTCTGGACGTCCTCGACCGTCTTC
>JAXDPG010000298.1:0-4367 GCA_034668485.1 Sphingomonadales bacterium | reverse complement strand
GAAGGACCGGTCGGCCGCGAGGTCGAGGATCAGGTCGTAGAGCTCGCCGCCGCGGGCGGCATCCTCCCGGCGATAGTCGATCGCCCGGTCGGCGCCGATCGAGCGGACCAGCTCGACCTTGCCGGCGCTGCACACCCCGGTCACGTCGGCACCCATCGCCTTGGCGATCTGCACCGCGAACGTGCCGATGCCGCCGCCGGCGCCGACGATCAGCACTTTCTGGCCCGCCTGGAGCCTTCCGTGGTCGCGCAGGCCCTGAAGCGCCGTCAGCCCGGCGACGGGCAAGGCCGCCGCCTGCTCGAACGACAAGGCGGCGGGCTTGATCGCGAGCTTCGCCTCGGCGGCGCAGACGAAGTCGGCGAAGGCCCCCCGCGCGGTGCCGAACACGGCGTCGCCCGGCCGGAATCGGGTGACGCCTCGGCCGACCGCCTCGACCGTCCCGGCGAGGTCGGCCCCGGGGCGGGTGAGCTTCGGCCGGCGGAGTCCGAAGCCGAGCCTTACGATCCGCGGCCGGCCCCGCATGTAATGGCGGTCGAACGGGTTGACCGACGCGGCTCGGACCGCGACCAGCACCTCGCCGTCGCCGGGGACGGGCCTCGCAATCTCCTCGATCCGGACCACCTCGGGCGGGCCGTAGCGGCGGTAGACGGCCGCTCTCATGCGCGCGCTCCTCCTCGATTGCCGCCTTGGCTTTGCGGCGCCTTGGAGTATCATCCCGGCAATACAGTAAAGCCTATGACCCCGGAAGCCACACTTATGTCCTCAGGTTGCAGGGACCGCGATGCCTGAAGGGACGGTCGGGGCCGGCTTCGCCCGCGGGCTGATCGACTTCGCGGCCGGGAAGGGGGCGGACCGCGCCGCGCTGCTCGTGCGGTCCGGCATCGATGCCGGAGCGCTCGACGACCAGGACAATCGAATCGCCTTCGCCCGCTACGCGGCGCTGATGCGCTCGGCCAAGGCGCTCACCGGCGATTCGGCGCTGGCGCTCCACTTCGGCGAAGCGGTCGACTTTCGCGAGATGTCGATCGTCGGGCTGCTGTGCCAGGCCTGCGCGACGGCGATGGACGCCTTCGTCGAGGTCAACCGCTATTCGCGCCTCGCCGTCGACGTCGACCTTGGCGGCGCCGACCGCCTGCAATTGGCCCGTCGCGGCGACCAGGTCTGGATGGTCGACCGGCGGCCCGATCCGAACCACTTTCCCGAACTCACCGAGAGCAGCTTCGCCCGGATGGTGGCCGGCGCCCGCCGCCTCGGAGTCGCCGCTCCGGTGAAGGCCGTCCACGTCACCCATCCGGCGCCTGCCTACCGTTCCGAATATGACCGAATCTTCCAGGTGCCGGTGGTTTTCGACAGCGACTGGAACGCGGTCCAGGTCGACGCCGCGATGATGGCGATGCCGGTCGCTCTGCAGCCGCGCTACGTCTTCGGCATATTGAGCGAGCGGGCCGAGGCCCTGCTCCGCGAGCTGGAGAGCGCGAAGACGATCCGCGGCCGGGTCGAGAGCCTGCTGATGCCGGTGCTCCACGCCGGCGAGGCCAATGTGGATGCGGTCGCCGCCAAGCTCGGGCTGAGCCGCCAGACCCTCTATCGCAAGCTCAAGGCCGAGGGCCTGACCTTCGAGATCCTGCTCGACGAATTGCGCCACAAGCTGGCGCTCCACTATCTCGGCGGCGGCAAGGTGTCGGTCAGCGAGACCGCCTATCTGGTCGGCTTCTCCGACCGCGCCGCCTTCTCGCGCGCCTTCAAGCGCTGGACCGGAACCGGCCCCGGCGCGATGCGGGGCTGAGGCGGGAAGGGCCATCTATGGCTTGCGTCGAGGGGAGGGGATGGGGCTAAGGAGGCGCCATGTTCGCCGACAGCCATTGCCACCTCAATTACAAGGGCCTGGTCGAGGAGCAGCAGGCGGTGCTGGCGCGCGCCCGCGCGGCGGGCGTCGAGGCGATGCTCAACATCTCGACCCGGCAATCGGAATGGGATGAGGTGATCGGCCTCGCCGAGCGCGAGGCGGACGTCTGGGCGTCGGTCGGAATCCATCCCCACGAAGCGGACGCCCATCCCGACGTCCAGACCGCCACCCTGGTCGAGCGCGCCGCCCACCCGCGCGTGGTCGGGATAGGCGAGAGCGGGCTCGATTATTATTACGACCATTCGGACCGCGACCGCCAGCGCGCCAGCTT
This sequence comes from Sphingomonadales bacterium, assembly GCA_034668485.1. Classification (GTDB taxonomy): domain Bacteria; phylum Pseudomonadota; class Alphaproteobacteria; order Sphingomonadales; family Sphingomonadaceae; genus Allosphingosinicella. Next base: position 2,190 of record JAXDPG010000298.1, on the reverse strand, counting down.
CCGCGCCCATATCGCCGCCGCCCGCGAGACCGGCCTCCCGATCATCGTCCACACTCGGGACGCAGAGGCGGATACTCACCACATTCTTCGCGAAGAAATGCGTAATGGAGCGTTTTGTGGCGTCATTCACTGCTTCACGGCCAGCCAGGATTTCGCCGACAAGGCCCTGGAACTCGGCCTGTTCGTGTCCATCTCCGGAATCGTGACCTTCAAGAACGCCAAAGACCTGCAGGAATCGGCGAAAACGATCCCGTCCGACCGCCTGCTGATCGAGACCGACGCCCCGTTCCTCGCCCCGGTGCCGCACCGCGGCCGGCCCTGCGAACCCGCCTTCGTCGCCGACACCGCCCGCTTCCTCGCCTCGCTGCGCGGCGAAGAGGTGGAAGCGCTGGCGGAGCGGACCTCGGCCAATTTCCGCAACCTTTTCAGCAAGGTTGCGGGATGAAGGTGACAATCCTCGGCAGCGGCACGTCGAGCGGGGTGCCGCGCGTCGGCAATGACTGGGGGCAATGCGATCCGTCCAACCCGAAGAACCGGCGGCGGCGGGTCTCGATCCTGGTCAGCCATCACAAGGCCCGGATCCTCGTCGATACCGGCCCCGATCTTCGCGAGCAGCTGCTCGACTCGAACGTCGCCGACGTCGACGGCGTCATCTGGACCCACGACCATGCCGATCATTGCCACGGCATCGACGATTTGAGGCAGCTCTACCACGCCCGCGGCCGTCCCGTCGCCGGCTACGGCCGCCGGGAGACGCTCGACAGCCTTCTCCACCGCTTCGCCTACGCGTTCGACGGCAAGAGCGGCTATCCCGCCGTCGCCACCGCCAATCTGCTGCCCGATCACATGAATCTCAACGGCATATCGGTGCAGGTGGTCGACCAGCCGCACGGCGACATCACCACCGCCGGCCTGCGCTTCGACGCGGGCGGCCATTCAATCGTTTATTCGACCGATTTCAATGAGTTGACGCCAGAAATGGAGAACCGGTTCCAGGCAGTCGACCTCTGGATCGTGGATTCGCTGCGGCGACGCCCGCATCCCACCCATCCCCATCTCGCTTTGGCGCTCGAATGGATCGCCCGGTTGCGGCCGAAACGGGCGCTGCTGACCCATTTGGACAACAGCATGGATTACGAGACGTTGCGGGCCGAGCTGCCGCCGGGGGTCGAGCCGGCCTATGACGGCATGGACATCGCGCTGTGAGCGACGGCGACCAGGCGCTGAGCTTCGTCTATCTGGTCGGGGTTCTGATCCTCGTCGTCAGCGCCTTGCTGGTGCGCCGGATCCCGCTCGGCCAGGGGCTGAAGATGTTCGCGGGCTGGGTTCTGATCTTCCTCGCCGCCTTCGTCGCCTTCACGCTTAAGGACGATTTCATGGCGCTCGGCAGGCGCATCCTCGCCGAGAGCCGCGGGGAGGGCGAAGTCGTTGCGGTCGGCCGGGAGCTGCGCATCAGGAAGTCGATGGACGGCCAGTTCTGGGTCAATGGCGAATTGAACGGCCACAAGGTGCGTTTCCTCGTCGACAGCGGCGCCACGGTGACCAGCATCTCGACCGAGACGGCGCGGCTCGCCGGGATCGAGGCGGGCGGCGGCATTCCCGCGCTGGTGCAGACGGCGAACGGGGTGGTACCGGTGCAGCGCGCCCGAGCCGACGGGCTCAGGGTCGGAACGATCGAGCGCCGCAACCTCGTCGTCCACGTCTCCGAGGCGTTCGGGCCGATGAACGTGCTCGGCATGAACTTCCTGTCGTCGCTGTCCGCCTGGGGGGTCGAGGGCCAGTGGCTGGTCCTGAAGCCATGAGTGTATTTTACATAATGTATATTATCGCACTTTGAGGGGGCGAGAATCCGTGTCCACTTCGTCCACTTCCCTTTCCGGTCTCGTCGGGATCATGCGCCGCCTGCGCGATCCGCAGACCGGCTGCGAATGGGATATTGCGCAGAGCTTCGAGACGATCGCGCCCTACACGATCGAGGAAGCCTATGAAGTCGCCGACGCCGTCGAGCGCGGCGACATGGAAGCGCTGAAGGACGAGCTCGGCGATCTCCAGCTCCTGGTCGTCTACCATGCCCGAATGGCCGAGGAGATCGGCGCCTTCAGCCTCGATGACGTCATGGCGTCGATCTGCGCCAAGATGATCCGCCGCCACCCGCACATCTTCGGCGACGAAGCCGCCAGCCCCGGCTGG
>JAXDPG010000297.1:0-3875 GCA_034668485.1 Sphingomonadales bacterium | reverse complement strand
CAGCGGCGCTCCCCGGCCAGCGCCTCAAGCCCGGCGAGGCCGGCGCGGAACTCCGCCGACAAGGCGTAATCGGCGTAATTGTGGAAGCTCCGGTTGCTCCAGAAGCCGTTCACGTCCGGCGGAACCGCCGACTTCTTCCTGAGTCCGCCCAGCTCGGCGACGCGGGTGTGGCCGATCTGATATGGAGCTAGGGTTTCGGTCAAAGGCTTAGGATTGAACTGTGGGTTGGTCCGCGACCGCGGTACGCTCCTGATGTCGACCACCGTCTCGACCCCGCCGGCGCGCAGAAGCGCGACGAATGCGTCGATAGTCCGGGTCGAATGGCCGACGGTGAAGATGGGCAGGAACATGGGGGCGGATTAGGGGGACTGGCGCGTTCCAGCCATACGGATTTTGCATAACCCAGCCAGTTCGGTTATGCTCGGATGGTTACGGTTTTGCGCGAATCGCGGATTCGGGTCGTCATCTATCGGAACGACCACGAGCCTCCGCACGTCCACGTTTATGGCGGTGGATCGGCGAAGATCGAGCTGGGCGGCGAGAATGAGGATCCAGAGATTGTGGATGCCGAGGAGATGAAATTCGGAGATCTGAGGAAGGCGAAGCGCATCGTTGCCGCGCACAAGGCTGAGCTGATGGCAAAGTGGATCGAGTTTCATGGTTGACATAACCCCAGGCGAGATCGCTGCCGCCAGGGCCCGCGCCCGTCTGCGCCGAGCCACCGAGCCCCATGCCGCCTCGGCCCGCTACGACCGGCGGAACGACCGGATCGTCGTCGAGCTGACCAACGGCGCCACCTTCGCCTTCCCTCCCCACCTCGTCGAAGGCTTGAGTGAAGCCACGGCCGACGAGCTGGCCGAGGTCGAGCTGCTCGGCGGCGGCTTCGGCCTCCACTGGGAGACACTCGACGTCGACTACACCGTCCCCGGCCTGGTCAACGGCGTCTTCGGCACCGCCAAATGGATGGCAGCCCGAGCGGGGCGCACCACCTCCCCAGCCAAGGCGGCGGCGGCGCGGGTCAACGGGGCGAAGGGAGGACGGCCGAGGAAGGCTGGGTGAAGCCGACTAAAAGTACGAGCCTCGAGGTGGAGGACGGTCGAGACACGGATTCTGCATACCCGACAAGTTGGGTTATGACGCACGGCCTAGCTGAGCAACGGGGATCGCTGCCGTGGAATCGACGTGGAAATTCGTCATTCATGTGGTTGTGGGCGCGTTACAATTCCTCCTCATTTTATTGGTGGCACTTCTGCTGGCCGGTGTGGTGAAGATCGTAGAGGATCTAAATTTCGCTCCCCCATGGCTTGTCCAAGGGGTAGAATTGGTGGAACAGGTCGTTTTCTGGGCGGACGTCTTCGCCTTCGGCTTGTTCCTCGCGGCCGAGATCCTCAAGTTGGCCGCTGGGCTCCGATGGGAGATTGGTGAAGCATGGCAGCGGCCGACCGACGCATCGCCCGGGACATGATCCTGCCGGATTCCGCTTTTGTCCGCCGGGAGGCGGGGGCCGCCTGGCGCGACTTCTATGCCCCCTTCAAGGGCGTCCTGGAGGCCCTTTACGCCTTTCGGAAGGTGAAGCCAGTCCAGGACCGGTCCTCGTACGTGACGGTGAACGAGGCCTTGTACGGCAGGATCGACATTGACGTCATGTACGGCGGGAGTGGGGAGGACGCCCTCTCGGGCGGCAGGGATAACGACATGCTCTCCGGCGGGAGCGGCGAGGAATATGCCGTTGATGTGCGTGGGAGTGCCGTCGAACCTCTTGGAGCGAAGCCGCGACGATCATCGGTGAGTGATGTTTCAAATCCATACTCGCTCACCATGGGTGTCTCGGACGACAATCCTCCCGAGGGCGGCTCGAGGTCCAGGCCGTCGGCAAAGCACAGCAGGCGATGAGAACGGCTTGCCGTAGAAGCCGGGCGGGCGCTCCTCGAACACCACCAAGCCGAAATCCGTTGGCTTGGTCGTAACTGGACGAAATTGACGATCGCCTCGAGAGGTCGGCGTCGCTGCGCTCGGCGGCTTCGGCCTAAGCCGCCTCCGCCTGATGCGTCGCATCCCCCTCGCCCGGCGCGGGCCGCTTGTCGAAGACCTCGTCGACAAGCCCGAAATCCTTCGCCTCGTGCGCGCCGAAGAACCGGTCGCGCTCGACCGCGCTCTCGATCGCCTCGATCGGCTGGCCGGTATATTTGGCCATCAGCTCGTTCATCCGGTGGCGGATGCGCAATATCTCCTTGGCCTGGATCTCGATGTCGGTGGCCTGGCCCTGGGCGCCGCCGGAGGGCTGGTGGACCATGATGCGGGCGTTGGTCAGGGCGACCCGCATGCCGGGCTCGCCGGCGCAGAGCAGGAAGGCGCCCATCGAGGCGGCCTGGCCGATGCAGACCGTGCCGACCCGCGGGCGGATGTACTGCATCGTGTCGTGCATCGCCATTCCGGCCGTCACCACCCCGCCCGGCGAGTTGATGTACATGAAGATGTCCTTCTTCGGATTCTCGCTCTCGAGGTAGAGGAGCTGCGCCGTCACCAGCGTCGCCATATGGTCCTCGACCTGGCCGGTCACGAACACGATCCGCTCCCTCAGCAGCCTGGAGTAGATGTCGAAGCTGCGCTCGCCGCGGTTCGACTGCTCGATCACGATCGGAACGAGGCCGTTGACGATGTCTTCATGGTCCATGGTGGGGAGAGTTCCTGCTGGGTGGTGTGACGGTTCACACATCGGCGCTCGCGCGGGAAGGTTCAAGTCCCGCGCTTCCACTCGCGCCGGGCGGCCAGCGGGACGCCGCCTGACGATGGTCTGCGACAGGCCAATGATTTCGATTCGACCTTCGGCGGAAAATCCCGCTAGGGAGTCAAAGTATTACTTACTTTCGGAAAGAAGTACTGGAGACGGACGTCGGGTGAGACTTGCTCTTGGGGGAGACAATTCATGAGCACCTGAGCCGCCCCGCCCTCTTGCAACCGTCCGCCGCCTGCGGCAGGCTGCGAGTCGAAGCGGAGGCGGGGTGATGCGTCATTATCGGGTGAACAAGCTGGCGAAAGCCGGCGGCGAGATCGTCAAGCGCAAGGACATCCTCGCCGGCAACGACCGCGAGGCGGTGGCTCGGGCGTCGAGCGACGACGACTGCCCGACCTGCGACGTCTGGCGCGACGGCGAGAAGATCGGCTCGATCACCTGAGCGAGCCGCGGCGCGGCACGACGTTGCGGACGATCCTGGCCTTCCTCGCCGCGCCGGTGCCGGGCGCCCTGATCCAGTCGGCGGCGGTGGCCCTGTGGCCGAAGCCGGGCATGGGAGTCTTCGACCACCCGCTCTCGATGTTCGTCGCGATCTGCCTGTTCGTCTATGCCGACGCGACGCCGTCAACCGCCCCCGCCGGGGCCGCTAGGCGGGGCGCCGGGCGGCCGCTCATGTTGCGGCAGGTCGCCCTCGATGTCGTAATAATCGCCCTTGTCGGCGGTGAAGATATGCTTGGCGAGACGGGTTCCGGTGGGGGCCTCGAAGGCGCCCATGGCGATGGCGGTCCAGTCGCGGCCGATCGGGTCCCAGAACAAGGTTGAGCCGCAGACCGAGCAGAAGCCGCGCCGCACCTTCGGCGACGAGCGATACCAGGCGACATGCTCCCCGCCCGTCACTTCAAGCGCCGAGCGCGGCACGTCGGTGGAGGCGAAATAGTGGCCTGAGGCCTTGCGGCATTGCGAGCAGTGGCAGGCATCCGGGCCCGGCAGCGCACCGGCCACCTCGAAGCGGACGGCGCCGCACAGGCAGGATCCTTTGGGCATCTTTCAGGCTCCCGGCTTGACGATCGCGGCCTCCATAAGGCCGGGCCGGGCGCCGGCCAAGCCGCGGCGCCGCGGCTAGGGCGCCGCATCGTCCGCA
>JAXDPG010000296.1:0-10683 GCA_034668485.1 Sphingomonadales bacterium | reverse complement strand
GCATGCTGCGCGCCGGCGAATTCTGGCGCGCTTATCCGCAGGCGACCTCACTGGCGCTCTATCTGACCGCCCTCGCCGCCTGCCTGGCCGCGCTGCTCATCCTCGCCAGCCGGTTTGCCCGCGACCGGCTGAGGATCGGCTACTGGCTGTTCTTCCTCCTCTTGGGCGCGCTCCTGTCGACCGCCGTCCCCGGCGCCGCAATCTACTTCCTGGCGCCGCCGCTGGTCGCCGGCGCGGCGATGCTGGCGCGGCGGTGGGAGCGGCCAGCCGCGCTCGCCGCCTGGGCCTTGCTGTTCCTGACCTGGGCGCCTCTCCTCCATCTCAGCGAGATCCTGCTCGACCTCGACAACGGCTGGATCTTCGCGGCGCTGGCGGCCCTGATCCTGTGGCCGCTCCTCATCGAGATGAAGCCGCTCCTCGTCCGCCTGCCCCGCACGGGCACGATGGCGGCGGCGGCGGCGGCGGCGCTGCTCGGCTGGGGCGCCGCGATGCTGAGCCCGGCTTATTCGGAAAACCGCAAGCAGGCCTTCGGCATCGAATATGGCTGGGACCGGGACGAGGGCCGGGGACGGTGGCTGGTGATCAACGACGGCGCCCCGCTTCCCGCCGGCTTCGGCACGGGCTTCGAGCGCGACGTCGAGGTGCCCTGGTCGGGTCGCAAGCGCTGGGCGGCGCCCGCGCCGAGCCGTAAGATCGAGCCGCCGCGGGTCGAGATCGTCGCCCAGCGCGCAACGCCGCTGGGACGGCTTCTGACTCTCCGCCTGACGGCGAATGGCGCGGAGACCATGCTGCTGCGGGCGAAACCCGAGGCGGCCTTCCGCGCCGCTCGCGCCGGCGGCAGCGCGATGAGGTTCGGCGCCGGCAAGCCCAAGGACGATTACGTCCTCAGGTGCCTCGGCCGGAGCTGCGACGGGATGCGGATCGAGCTGCTCCTCGGCGCGGCGGCGCCGGTGGAGGCGATCGTGATGGGCGTGCGGAGCGGGCTGCCCGCCGCCGCCGCTCCTCTGATCGAGGCCCGTCCGCGCCTCGCGGCGCCGCAATACAGCCCGGATTCGAGCATCGCGGTCGGCAAGGTGCGGCTGTAGCGGCCCGTCATCCCGGCGAACGCCGGGACTCCAGGTCGAAGGGTCTCAGTGGGTCTCCACGAGGTCCCGGCTTTCGCCGGGATGACGGAAAGGGCGGGGGAAGCGGCCTCGCCCTCCCCGCCCCTTCAGGTCCGATGCGCCCGGACTCAGCCTTCGGCGGTCTCGGTCTCCGGAGTCGCCGTCTTGGCGGCAGCGGCCGCCTTGTCGCCCCTGGTGTCGCGGCGCTCGGCGATGCGGGCCGCTTTGCCGGTGCGGCCGCGCAGATAATAGAGCTTCGCCCGGCGCACCGCGCCGCGGCGGACGACCTCGATCGACTCGATGTTGGGCGAGTAGAGCGGGAAGACGCGCTCGACGCCCTCACCGAAGCTGATCTTGCGGACGGTGAACGAGGAGCCGAGCCCCCTGTTGGCGCGGGCGATGCAGACGCCCTCGAAATTCTGGATCCGGGTGCGCTCGCCCTCGACCACCTTGACTCCGACACGAAGCGTGTCGCCGGGGCGGAATTCGGGAATGGCGCGACCCTGGGTCGCCTGCTCGATGGCCTCGGCCTCGAGCTGCTGGATGAGGTTCATTTGTCTTCGCTCTCTTCTTCGCGCTGCGCGCCAGAGGGCGGTGGCCTTCGCGCGTCCCCGTGACGCTCGATCAGGTCCGGCCGCCTTGACCGTGTGTCGGCCGCCGCCATGGCTTCGCGCCAGGCGGCGATCCTCGCATGATCCCCCGATCGCAGCACTTCAGGGATCCTGCGCCCTTCACAAATAACAGGTCGGGTATAATGCGGATATTCGAGAAGCCCGTTCTCGAAGCTCTCTTCCTCTCCGCTGGAGGCCGCGCCCATTACCCCGGGGAGCAGCCGAACGCAAGCGTCGAGGAGGACGAACGCGCCGATCTCTCCGCCCGAGAGGACATAGTCGCCGACCGAGACCGGGACGATGGGGCGGGTCTCGAAAAGGCGCTCGTCGATGCCCTCGAAGCGGCCGCACAGGATCGAGACTCCGGGGCCGGCGGCGAGCTCGCGGACGAAGGCTTGGGTGAGCGGGCGGCCGCGGGGAGTCATGGCGAGGAGCGGCGCGCCGGGGCGCTGAGCCAGCACATGGTCGACTGCGGCAGCGAGCACGTCGGCGCGCATCACCATCCCCGCCCCGCCCCCGGCGGGCGTGTCGTCCACTGACCGGTGCCTGTCTGTTGCGAAGTCCCGGATTTGCACGGTCTCTAGAGACCATATTCCCTCCTGCAACGCACGTCCCGCAAGGCTGACGCCAAGCGGCCCCGGAAACATCTCCGGATAGAGAGTGAGAATGGTCGCTACCCAATTCACGCTTGCGTCCAGTTCTCGACCTTCAGCTGCGGCACGTCCGAAAAGTCGGCTTCATTATTTGTCACAAGCGTTCGGCCCGTGGCGATCGCGTGAGCTGCGATGAGCCGGTCGAAGGAGCCGCGCCGGAATGGGAGCGCTGCATAGGCTCGCGCAGCGGAGTCGTCGAAAGGCAGAACTTCTACCTCGGCCAGAAAGGCCTTCAGCTCGTCGGCTTGGTCGATGGCCGCGCCGTAGCCCACGCCGACCTCCGCCAACGTCACGGCCGAGATGGCGACGGCACCCTCCGGCTGCTCGCCGAGACGCTGTCTAAGCGCCTCGCTCCGACCGAGGAGGGCGTAGATGCAGATGTCGCTGTCGAGGAGAAAAAGGGATTCATCCATCCTCGTTCAACCGTTCGCCGTTCCAGTCCAGCTTGCGCTCTTCGAAAACGCGATCCTCGGGAGCCAGCAGCCGCAGCCCGGTGGCCTTGCCCCAGAAGGCAGCGACGTTCAGCTTTCTCTTGGGACGCTCGACCGGTTCGAACGTGAAACGCTCGCCGTCTTCGACCTTCAGCTCCATTTCCATCCCCGCGGTCAGGCCCAGTTCGGCTGGGAGACGCAAGGCGAGAGAGTTTCCTGACTTGAAGACCTTTGCCTTGTACGTTTTGACGTCCTTGGCTCTGAGCACCGCCATCGGCCCGGCTGGGCGCTCAAAGCGCTTGCGATCTTCCTGCTCCTCTTTGACCCTGCTCATATGCGATCTCCGTATATACCTCACGTATATACTTTTTAGCGCTCTCCTGCAAGGAACCTCGCTCAATGCGGAGCGCTTGCCCGCCATGACCGAACCCGATTTCGACTGCCTGATCGTCGGCGGCGGCCCCGCCGGGCTGACCGCGGCAATCTACCTCACCCGCTTCCATCTCTCGATCAAGGTGGTCGACGCCGGGAAGAGCCGGGCGAGCCTCATCCCCTGCACCCGCAACCATGCGGGCTATCCGGACGGCATTTCGGGCCCGGAGCTGATCGAGCGCATGAAGGCGCAGGCGCAAAAATATGGCGCCTCGATCGTCGCCGGCCGGGTCACGCGTCTGGACCGGATCGACGGCGGCTTCCAAGCCGAATGGGGCGAGGGTTCCGTGGTCGCGCGCAAGGTTCTGCTCGCCACCGGAGTCACCAACCGGCGGCCGCCGATGGACGAGGAGCTGCACGACGACGCCCTCGCCCGCGGCCTCATCCGCTATTGCCCGATCTGCGACGGCTACGAGGTCACCGACAAAGCGGTCGGAGTGATCGGCGACGATTCGCACGGAGTCGCCGAGGCGGTGTTCCTGCGCGGGTTCACCGAGGACATCACCCTGATCGCCCCCGACAGCGCCCACGATCTCAGCGCTGAGGACCAGGCGAGGCTGAAGGAATATGGAATCCGCGCCGTCGACGGCCCCTGCTCGGCGGTCGCGGCGCATGAAGACTGCATCGTCGTCGACACCGCCGACGGCCATTACACGTTCGACAGCCTCTATCCGGCGCTCGGCTCCGACACCCATACCGAGCTTGCCGAGCAGGTCGGCGCGGAGCTTTCCGGCGAGACCGGCTGCGTCGTCGTCGACAGCCACCAGCGCACCAGCGTCCCGGGCCTCTACGCCGCCGGCGACGTCGTCTTCGGCCTCGACCAGATCAGCCATGCCATGGGCGAAGGCGGGGTCGCCGCGACGACGATCCGCAACGACCTGGCCCAGGAGCGGCCGATCCGGCGCGAGGCGCTGAGCGGCTCGATCCGGGCGAAAGGTTCGGCGGAAGGTTCATAAGGTTCGGCTTCCCTGGGATGCAAAACACTTCCCGCTTCCGGGATGCCTCCCCTCTCGTCACCCTGAACTTGTTTCAGGGTCCAGCGGTCCGCGGCCCGGGAGGCGGAAAACTGGATGCTGAAACAAGTTCAGCATGACCGCCCTGAGCTTTACGATTTGAAAGAGCCGAGCGGAACATAGCACGAATCTCGCGCTCAGGCGAGGAATTCGGGGTCTGCCACGATCCGGCCTTCGGCGAGGTCGGCGACGCCGGTTCGGAACGGGATCAGAGCCCGCCGTCCGTCCGGCCTCTCGATCTCGAGCAGGTCGCCGGCGCCGAAATCCTCGACGGCGACGACCCGTCCCAGCGGCTCGCCGGCCGAGCTCTCGCAAGGCAGGCCGATCAGGTCGGCATGATAATATTCGCCCTCCCCCAGCTGCGGCAGCGCCGAGCGGGGGACGGTGACGAGCTGGCCACGCAAGGCCTCGGCGGCGCTTCGGTTCGAGATTTCGGCGAAGCGCGCGATTGGCGTTCGATCGCCCTTGAGAGACGCCAGCGTGAGGACGCGGTCCCCTACCCTCACGGTCTTGTGCCGCGTCAGGCTGTCCAGGCTCTCGGCGAACAGCTTCAGGCGCACCTCGCCGCTTATGCCGTGCGCTCCGGCAATGGCGGCGAGGGCGACCTGATCCTCGCCCAAGGCTATTCGGCCTTTTCGGCGCCCTCGGCGGGAGCCGCCTCGTCCGAGCCTTCGGCGGGCTCGCCGGTCGAGACGCCCTCGTTCGACGCCTCGTCGGCGGGAGTCGCTTCGGTCTCGGCGGCCGGAGCTTCTTCAGCGGCAGGAGCTTCCTCCGCGGGCGGAGCTTCTTCAGCGGCGGGGGCCTCTTCAGCCCCAGCAGCCTCTTCAGCCGCAGGAGCTTCCTCGGACGAAGCAGCCTCTTCAGCCGCGGGAGCTTCTTCAGCCGCGGGAGCCTCTTCAGCCGCGGGAGCCTCTTCAGCCGCGGGAGCCTCTTCAGCCGCAGGAGCTTCCTCAGCCGCAGGAGCCTCCTCAGCCGCAGGAGCTTCCACAGCCGGCGCTTCCTCGGCCGCGGCGACCTCTTCCTCGGCCGGAGCGGCGGCGGCTTCGGCCTCGCGGGCGGCGCGCTCCTCGGCGCGCTCCTTGGCCTTTTCGCCCGGGACGCCCTTGTTCGGGTTGTTGCGCGCGGCGCGCTCGCGGACTCCGGCGGCGTCGAGGAAGCGGGCGACCCGGTCGCTCGGCTGGGCGCCGACCGACAGCCAGTGGCGGGCGCGATCGGCGTCGAGCTTCACCCGCTCGGGGCTGTCCTTGGGCAGCAGCGGATTGTAGCTGCCGATCCGCTCGATGAACTTGCCGTCGCGCGCGGTGCGGGCGTCGGCGACGACGATCTTGTAGTAAGGGCGCTTCTTCGCGCCGCCCCGGGAAAGCCGGATTGAAACTGCCATTTTCTAGTCCTTCTCTTTGATCTTCGTCACCCCCAGCGAAGGCTGAAGTCCCATGGGGTGAAGTGCGCTGGTGCCTTTCACCCGCTGGGGTCCCAGCCTGCGCTGGGACGACGGGGTTGCGGTTTACTTCTTCATGAACTTCTCGAAGCCGGGCGGGAGGTTCATCGGGGCGGCCCTCGGGCCGGGAAGGCCGGACATTCCGCCCCCGCCGCCGCCCGGGCCGGGCATTCCGCCCATGCCTCCCATCCCGCCAAAGCCGCCGCCGCCGAACAGGGCGCCGAGCTTGCCGAGGCCGCCCATCTTGCGGATCTTCTTCATCGCGCCGGCCATGTCCTGGTGCATCTTCAAGAGCTTGTTGACTTCCTGGACGGTGCGTCCCGAGCCCTTGGCGACGCGGATCTTGCGCTTGGCGTTCAATAATTCGGGCCGCTTGCGCTCCCTGGGCGTCATCGAGGAGATGATCGCGTCGAGGTGGAGCAGCACCTTGTTGTCCATCCCGCTCGCTTCCATCGCTCCGGCGACCTTCTTCATCCCCGGCAGCATCGCCGCGAGGCCGCTGACGCCCCCCATGCGCTGCATCTGGCCGAGCTGGGCGCGCAGGTCGTCGAGGTCGAACTGGCCCTTGGCCATCTTGCGGGCGAGCGCCTCGGCTTCCTCGACCTGGATGGTCTCCTGGGCACGCTCGACCAGGCCGACGACGTCGCCCATGCCGAGGATCCGCCCGGCCACCCGCTCGGGGTGGAAGGCCTCGAGCGCGTCGATTCCCTCGCCGACACCGGCGAACTTGATCGGCTTGCCGGTGACCGCCCGCATCGAGAGCGCGGCGCCGCCGCGGGCATCGCCGTCGAGACGGGTGAGGACGATGCCGGTCAGCGGCACCTGGGCGGAGAAGCTCGAGGCGACGTTGACCGCGTCCTGGCCGGTCAGAGCGTCGACGACGAGCAGGATCTCGGCCGGCAAGGAGACGTCGGCCACCGCCTTCATCTCGTCCATCAGCGCCTGATCGACGTGGAGGCGGCCGGCGGTGTCGAGGAGGAGGACGTCATAACCCTGGAGCTTGGCTGCCTGCAAAGCGCGGCGGGCGATATCGACCGGCTGCTGGCCGGCGACGACGGGAAGGGTCGCCACCTCGGCCTTCTCGCCGAGCACCCGCAATTGCTCCTGGGCGGCGGGGCGGGCGACGTCCAACGACGCCATCATCACCTTCTTGCCGGATTTCTCGCGCAGCCGCCGCGCGATCTTGGCGGTGGTGGTGGTCTTGCCCGAGCCCTGCAGGCCGACCATCATCACCACCGCGGGCGGAGTGACGTCGACATTCAGTTCGGCGGCCTCGGCGCCGAGCATGTCGATGAGCGCGTCGTGGACGATCTTGACGACCTGCTGGCCCGGCGTGACCGACTTGAGCACCTGCTGGCCGACGGCCTGCTCGGTCGCCTTGTCGACGAACTCGCGCACCACCGGCAGAGCCACGTCGGCCTCGAGCAGGGCGATCCTGACCTCGCGCATCGCCCCGCGCACGTCGGCCTCGGTCAGCGCTCCGCGGCCGCGCAGCCGGTCGAAGACGGCGCCGAGGCGGTCGCTCAGACTGTCGAACATGCTCTTCCTTCCTCGGCCGTGCTCAAACGCGAAAACGCCGGCGGGCGAAACTCGCCGGCCAGCGCGCGCCCCCTGAGGCGCTGTCAATTATCCCAATGGGATGTGGGGGCGCATAGCCGCGAGCGGAAGATATGGCAAGGCTTGGGCCGGACGACGGCGCCTCCGATTGCGGAACGAGCCGGACTGAAGCGTGGCTCAGTCGAGGCGATAGACGCTGGTCGGGTCGCTCGCAGGAAAGGTTTCCTTCAGCGCCTCGTCGAGCAGGTCGTTCTGCCGCGAATGCGTCGGCTTCCTCGGAGGCGGTGCGTTAGCGGCCCTGAAGCGTTCGGGTCTGGACTTGCCCTTCATGTCGATGCTCCCCGCCGGACCTTCAGCTTCTCGGGACCTTGCCGTCATATTCAAGCGAAGGATACCAGTCGGTCCCCCGCCCGCCGGGCGTCAGGTCGAGGATGTTCCACAAGGGTGTCGGATCGGGCGCGAGGTGCGGATCCTGGCCCGGATCGGCGGTCCCGGCGCTCTCCGAGGCGCCCCAGAAGTGGCGGACGGCCCCGTCCTGCTTGACCCAGACGTCGAGCGACGCCCATTCGTCGCCATTGGGGGCGAGGCCGCGATAATCGCGCGGGAAATCGTCGCCGACGGTTTCGTAGAAGCAAAGGTTGCGCCAGCCGCGCTCGCGGGCGAAGGCGAGCTGGCGCTCGACCGGCGAGCGCCCGATCACCGCCAAAGCGACGCGCTGCGTGATGTCGGGCGCCGGAATGTCGAGCGAGCCGACGAAGGACGTGCACATCGGGCAGGGCCGCTCGCGCTCCGGGCCGAACATCCAGAAATAGGTGACCAGCGTGTCATGCTCGCCGAACAGGTCGGAGAAATGGACGATCCGGTCCTGCTCGTCGCGGAGCTCGTAATCTTGGGCGATCTCGCCGCCCGCCGGCAGCGCCCGGCGTTGGGCCGCCACGCGTCCGATGTGGCGGCGAAGCTCTATCTCCTCGGCGAGCAGGGCGGTCCGGGCGGCGCGATATTGGGCGCTGTCGTTGGGATAGGGCTTGCTCGCCTTGGCGGCGAGGGCCTCGGCAGGCTCGAGTTCGGCCATTCACGGCTCCTTGCAAGTGGCGAGGGAGGCCAGCCTATAGGATTGCGCGGCCGACACAAATAGGCGGATAAGGCGGCCATCCTCAGCCCAGGAGCCCGCGGTGAAGCGAACGATCATGCTGCTGCTGCTCTTGGCGTCCGGCATGGCCGCGGTGGCGGCCGAGCCAGGGCCGGCGGGGACCTACCGCCTCACCGGCGAGCAGGATGCGGCGTCCGGGCTGAGGCTCCGGCCGGACGGCCACTTCCAATATTTCCTGATCGTCGGGGCGCTGGACGAGCAGGCCGAGGGGCGGTGGAGCGTCGCCGACGGGGTGGTGACCCTGACCACCGAACCGACGCCGGTGCCGCCGGCCTTCACCCGGGATCCTTCCGGGAAGACGAGCTCGGCAGCGCTGACCGTCAGGGTGCACTGGCCGGAAGGCCACGGCGTCGCCGGGACCGACCTTCGGATCGGATTCGACGAGGGACCGCCCCTGGTCGATTACACGCAGGAAGACGGCTGGAGCCTGCCCCCGGACCAGAAACGGACGCCGCGCTGGATCGAGCTCAAGGTGCCGATGCACGATTTCACCTCGCCGCCCTTCCCGATCGACCTCGCCGCCGGCAACGCCCTCGCCTTCACCCTCACGCCCAACGATCTCGGCATCTTCGACTTCCAAGGGGTGAGGATCGAGGCGGCGGAGGGGGCCCTGATCGTCGAGCGCAACGGCGCCCGGCTGCGCTATCAGGCGGTGCGCGAGTGACGGCGGAGCCGCCGCTCATCCTCGTCGATGCCGATGCCTGCCCGGTCAAGGAGGAAGTGTACAAGGTCGCCTTCCGGCACGGCGCGCCGGTCAGGATCGTCAGCAATGCGCGACTGCTCGTGCCCTCCCATCCGCTGATCGAGCGGGTGACCGTCGGTGCCGGCTTCGACGCCGCCGACGACTGGATCGCCGAGCGCGCCGGACCTCGGACGGTGGTGGTGACCGGCGACATATTGCTCGCCGACCGCTGTCTGAAAGCCGGTGCCGCCGTCGTCGCGCCCAACGGCCGGCCGTTCACCGCCGCCTCGATCGGCGCGGCGGTGGCGACCCGGGCGATCATGGCCGACCTTCGCGCGGGGATGGACGGGCCCGGCGGCGGGCCGGCGCCGTTCGCCAGGGCCGACCGGTCGCGCTTCCTCTCCGCGCTCGACGAGGCCCTGGTGCGGCTGAAGCGGGCCTAGCGGACGGCGCCGATTCCCTGCCGGACGACCAGCGGCTCGATGCAGTCGCCGATCTGGTGGACCACCGTCAGGGTCAGGTCGCCGGGCGGCAGCTCGCCGAGGCGCCTGAGCTGCGCTGCGGCCGGCGAGCGGGCGTCGCGCGCCCTCAGGGCGTCTGAGCATAAGCGGGCGGGAACGGCAGCCTTGGCGGCGGGGCGGGCGGCGGGCGCTTCGGCCGCGGAGGCCACCGGCAAGGCCAGGGCGAGAGCGACGAGGGGAAGGCGCATGACGTCTCCTTTCCAGGCGCCATGATAGCATCGCGACGGCGGATTGGGAGAGGGAGATCGAGCTTCGCACGGTGAGCTGCCGCTGCCGCGCGCCCGAGGCGAGGGTCGAGACCGGGGATCCCTTGCGCGAGGGCTGAAGGTGGACTTGCCCCCCTGCCCACCCTAGATGCCCGGGCGATGAAGCGGCGCTTTCTCAAGATGCACGGCCTTGGCAACGACTTCGCGATCTTCGACGCTCGCGAGGCGCCGCTGGCGATGGATCCGGACCGCGCCCGGGCGCTCGCCGACCGGCGCAGCGGGATCGGCTGCGACCAGCTGATCCTGCTCGAGCCGAGCGACGTCGCCGACGTCAGGATGCGGATCTGGAACTCGGACGGCGGCGAGGTCGAATCCTGCGGCAATGCGGCCCGCTGCGTCGCCCTCCTGCTCGGCGGCGACGCCCGCATCGAGACGGCCGGGGGCCTCCTCGCCGCCTCCGCGAACGGCGCGGCGGCGACGATCGACATGGGCGAGCCCCGTTTCGGCTGGGAGCAGATCCCGCTCGCTTACGCGATGGACACGGCGGCGATGCCGGTGGGCTGGGAGGATTTGCGCGAGCCGTTCGCCGTCAACGTCGGCAATCCGCACGTCGTCTTCATCGTCGAGGACTCCGCTTCGGTCGATCTGGAGCGGCTCGGGCCGCTGATCGAGCGGGACCCGCTCTTCCCCGAGCGGGTCAACGTCGACATCGCCTCCCTCGAGGGCGGAGCGATAAGGCTTCGGGTCTGGGAGCGCGGCGCCGGCCTCACCATGGCCTGCGGCACCGGCGCCTGCGCCACCGCGGTCGCGGCGATCCGGCGCAAGCTGGCCGGGAGCCCGGTCGAGGTGCGCCTGCCGGGGGGGACCCTGACGATCGCGTGGTCGC
>JAXDPG010000295.1:0-9577 GCA_034668485.1 Sphingomonadales bacterium | reverse complement strand
ATCTCCCCTGGGAGATTCGCGATTCCTACGACAGCTGGCGCAAGCCGCTCGACCTCGAGGCCGACACGTCGAAGCTGGAGGCCCGGCTGCAGACCGATCTGCCGCGGATGAAGAAAGGCGGCATGGGCGCGCAATTCTGGTCGGTCTGGATTCCCAACGAGATGAAAGGCGACGAGGCGATAAGGGTGACTCTCGAGCAGATCGACATCGTCCACCGGATGGCCCTGCGCTATCCGGCCCGGCTCGAGATGGCCTCGACCGCCGCCGATATCCGCCGAATCGAGAAAGCCGGGCGCATCGCCTCGCTGATCGGGGTCGAGGGCGGCCACCAGATCGGCAACTCGCCGGCGGCGCTTCGCCAATATTATGCGCTCGGCGCCCGCTACATGACCCTGACCCACTCGAAGAACAACGACTGGGCCGATTCGGCGACCGACGATCCGGCCCATGACGGCCTCACCCCGTTCGGCAAGGCGATCGTTCGCGAGATGAACCGGCTCGGCATGATGGTCGATCTGAGCCACGTCTCGCCGAAGACGATGAGGGACGCGCTCGCCGAGACGAAGGCGCCGGTCATCTTCTCCCATTCGAGCGCCCGGACGCTGATGGACCATCCCCGCAACGTGCCGGACGACGTGCTGAGGCTGCTGCCGGCCAATGGCGGCGTGGTCATGGTCAATTTCTATCCCGGCTTCCTCTCCGAACCCTACCGGCGCCGGATGGCCGAGCGGGACGCCGAGGAGGCGCGCCTGAAGAACCTTTATTCCGGCCAGCCGGAACGGCGTAAGGCGGCGCTCGACGCATGGGACGCGGCCCATCCGGCGGTCGAAGCGACGCTCGTCGAGGTCGCCGACCATGTCGAGCATATCGTCGAGGTCGCGGGCCACGACCATGTCGGCATCGGCTCCGATTTCGACGGCATCGACGGGACCGCGCCGAAGGGGCTGGAGGGGGTCGAGACCTATCCGGCCCTGTTGGCCGAGTTGGCCCGGCGCGGCTGGAGCGACGCCGATCTCGCCAAGCTGGCGGGCGGCAATTTGCTAAGGGTGATGGAGCGCGTCGAGGCGGTGGCGGCGGGGATGAAGGATGAGCCGCCGCTCAACGCAACGATCGGGCAGCTGGACGCACCGAAATAATCATCTCCCGCATAAAGCGGGAGAGGAGTTCTAAGGCGCCAGCGTGGGCGCGGTGTTGACCTCGCCCACCTGCTGCGGCTCGGCCTCCTCGGGCAGCGGGCCCTCGTCGAGGGGCAGCGGCCGGCCGATCCAGAGCGCGTCGACCAGATGGTCGCGCTTCTCGTTGGCCGTGTTGGGATGGACGAGGATGCTGAGCCCGCGATGGTTGAGCATCAGCCACGGCACCAACGTGCCGAACAGCGCCGGCTCGAACGCGATCTGGAACATCGCCTGGCTGTGCGGTCCGACCGGCCCGTCGCGAACCGAGCCCAGGCGGACCGGAAAGCGCTCGCCCGCGGCCTCGCGGATCGCCAGCGCGTCGCCGCGCTGAGCCTGCGGATTGAAATAGATGTGGGCGTGATAGCTGGCGATCTCGGCGACCCGCCGGACTTCGCCCATTAGCCCCACCAGGATTCGATGAAGGCGAGGGCGACGGTCGCGATCATTCCGGCCCAGACGAAGAGGCCGACGTAGAGCGGCCATTTCGGCTTCGGTTCGGCTTGCTCGGGTTTCATATCACACCGCGGGATAGCGGAGCCGGCCGAGGAACCGGCTCAAGGAGGGGAGTCGGTCGCGATTGCCGCGCCACTGCGCCTTGACCTTCTCGAAGCGCATGACGTCGTCGATCCGGCGGGCGAGGAAGGCGCGGGTGGCGGCGAGCCCCTCGCTGCCGTCGTCGAGATAGACGAGGCTGGTCGAGCCGTAGACGCCCATCAGGATCGCCCGCTTCGAATAATGGTTGAAGTCGGTCGCCTTGTCGCCGGCGATCCGCCACATCCGGTCGGCCGCGCGCCAGCCGAGGCGGCCGGCGAGCGGCAGGTTCTGCGGCGACGCGAGGATCGCGATGGCGCGCCGCAGCGCCTCCTTGTGCGGGTTGATCGCCTCGAGCCGGAACATGACCAAAGCGGCGATGCGCTCCCGGATCTTCATTGCCTCGATGCGTTCGAGCGGGAAGGCCGCGGCCATGGCGCGGTCGATGGCGTCGAACCAGGCATCGATCATCTCGGTCGCGCCGCCGGGGAAAGCGAGCCTCGCCCGCGGTGCCGGCACGCCGAGCCCGGCGGCGGCCATGCCGAGCGCCTTGTCGCCCCAGCCGTCGAACACGGCATTGGCCGGGATCAGGGGAGCGAGCGCCATCCGGAGCTCGTCGAGATTCATCTCCGTCGGAGAGATTTCGGGCATGGGGAGTCAATGATCCTCGCCGCGGAAGGATGCAAGGGCGAGTCGCCGCCCCAGCGAAGGCTACGCGCCGCCTCGCTCCTTCTCAGGCAGCCTGATCAGCACCAGCGCGACCGCGATCAGCACCGCCCCGGCGCCATCCGCCGGGCTGAAGGTCTCGCCATAGGCAAGGCGTCCGATCACCGCGCCGGCGGCGGGCTGGGCGAGCAGGCCGAGGCCGACCACCACCGGAGAGAGGTAGCCGACGGCGTAGACCAGCAGACCCTGGCCGATCACCTGGCTGCCGAATGAAAGGATGATGAGCGGCGTCCAATCGTCCGGCATGACCTTCTGGCCGAGCGCCAAAGCGAGCAGGAGGAGTGGGAGAGCGGCGGCGGCGCTGGCGATGGCGAGCACCGGCATCGGCGCCATCGTCTTGCGCGCCCGGTCCACCGCGATCAGATAACCGGTGTAGAGCAGCCCCGCGGCGAGGGTGAAGAGGTCGCCGGTGAAGTTCTTCGGCGACAGCTCGTAGCTTGAGCCCATCAGCAAAGCGGCGCCGGCGGCGGCGAGGAACAAGGCGAGCGCCTGCGCCTTGCGGGGCAGCCGGCGCAGCATGACGAAGCCGTAAAGGACGAGGATGAAGCTCGACGCATTGCCGAACAGACTGGCATTGGCGAGCTTGGTCATGCCGATGCCGACATGCCAGGCGGCGAGGTCGGACGCGAAGAACAGGCCGCCGACCGCGACCATGGCGACCAGGCTCCACGGCGGAGTCTCGCGCCCGGCCTGCTGCCGCCAGGCAAGCAGAAAGAGGAACGGAAGGGCGAGGGCGACCCGCCAGAAGCCGGACGCGACCGGTCCGACGTCGGCCAGCCGCACCATCCATGGGCCGACCGCAAGGACGAGGTTGCCGGCGATCAGCGCCGGGAAGGCGTAGCGGCCCGCGGCCGGAGTTGATCGAGGCTGCTGCATATTCCCTTCCGGCCCGCTAGGGGTCGCCGCTCGCCCTCGTCAAGGAAACTGGATGCCGACCCTCTTCGATCCCATTCAACTGGGTGCGATATTGTGCCCGAACCGAATCGTCATGGCGCCGCTCACCCGCGGCCGCGCCACCCGCGAGCACGTGCCGACCGAGCTCATGGCGACTTATTACGCCCAGCGCTCGAGCGCCGGCCTGATCGTCACGGAGGCGACCGGAATGAGCCGCCAGGGCCTCGGCTGGCCCTATGCTCCGGGCATCTGGACCGAGGAGCAGCGCGAGGCGTGGAAATCGGTGGTCGAGGCGGTGCACGAGGCCGGCGGCCGGATCTTCTGCCAACTCTGGCACATGGGCCGGGTCGTCCATCCCAGCTTTCTCGGCGGCGAGCCGCCGGTTTCCGCGTCGGCTACGACCGCGCCGTACAAGGCCCACACCTATGAGGGGCGGCAGCCCTATACGGAGGCCCGCCCGCTCGGCCTCGACGAGATACCGGAGCTGCTCGACGATTATGCCCGTGCCGCGGCCTATGCGGTCGCGGCGGGGTTCGACGGCGTCCAGCTTCACGCCGCCAATGGCTATCTGATCGACCAGTTCCTGCGCGACTCCACCAACTTTCGCGACGACGATTATGGCGGCCCCATCGAGAACCGGATCCGATTGCTCGTCGAGGCGACCCAAGCGATCGCCAACATGGTCGGGGCCGAGCGGACCGCGGTGCGCCTCTCCCCCAACAGCGAGACTCAAGGGTGCGAGGACAGCGACCCCAACGCCCTGTTCACCGCCGCCGCCGCCGGACTGGCGGAGATCGGCATCGCCTTTCTCGAATTGCGCGAACCTGGGCCCGAGGGAACGTTCGGCAAGTCCGACGTGCCGGCTGTCTCCCCCGCCATCCGCAAGGTCTTCCCGGCGCCGCTGGTCCTCAATTCCGATTTCAACCTTGAGCGGGCGCAGACGGCGCTCGCCGAGGAGCAAGCGGACGCGATCAGCTTCGGCCGGCCCTTCATCTCGAATCCGGACCTGCCGTCACGGCTTCTCCACGGCGCCGAGCTTGCACCGGACATGATGGCCAGTTGGTACAGCCAGGGGCCGGAGGGCTATACTGACTATCCGGAGGCGGAGGCCGTCCCCGCGTGAGCTCGGCGGGGGAGAAGGTGAGACGATGCGGCGAGCGCTCCAGCGCCTGTTCCTGATCCTGGCGCTTGCCGCCGCCGCCCTCGTCGCCTGGTCCTATGCGACGGCGGTAGCGGACCCCGTCGTTCGCCGTACCCGAATCGCCGCCGCCGGCTGGCCGTCCGGAGTCCCTCCGATGCGGCTCGTCCTCCTCTCCGACGTGCATGTCGGCGGGCCGGACATGCCGCCGGCGCGGGTGGCGCGGATCGTCGAGCAGGTCAACCGCCTCGCCCCCGACATCGTCCTGATCGCCGGCGATTTCGTCACCGACAAGCGCCTCGCGACCCGCCATTATTCGCATGACGAGGCGGTCGCGCCGCTGGCCGCGCTCCGCCCGCGCCTGGCGACCGTCGCGGTGCTCGGCAATCACGACCATTGGCGCGACGCCGCCGCGGCGCGCCGGGCGCTCGCCCGCGCCGGCATCCGGGTGCTGGACAATCAGGCGGTGCAGGTTGGGCCTCTCGCCATCGGCGGGCTGGACGACGACTTTACCGGCCGGGCCGACCTGCCGGCGACGCTCGCCGCCCTGCGCAGGCTCAGCGGACCGAAAATCATCCTCAGCCATAGCCCCGATCCGTTCGCAGATCCGGCGCCCGACGTGTTCCTGATGCTCGCCGGACATACGCATTGCGGCCAAATCGTGCTGCCGCTCGTCGGTCCGCTTTCGACCATGTCGAGATATGGGCGCCGCTACGCTTGCGGCCTGGTGAGGGAAGGGGGCAGGACGCTGGTCGTGACGGCGGGGCTCGGCACCAGCGGTATCCCGCTGCGGCTCGGCGCGGTGCCCGACATATGGCTGGTCGAGATCGGCTCCTAGACGAGCCGAAGGGCGCTGATGCCGACGAACAGGCCGATCGTCAGGAACAGGATCCCGAGCGCGATCCTTACTCCTTTGAGCGGCACGGCCCTGGCGAGCCGGTCCCCGAGCAGGGCGGCGGGCAGGCTCGAGACCATCACGCCCGCGGTCGCCCCCGCCGCCGCGAGAGCGAAGGCGTTGAACTGCGCCGCCAGGGCGAAGGTCAGGAACTGGGTCTTGTCGCCGAACTCCAGCACGAAGAAGGCGGCGGCGGCGACGAGGAAAGGCCCGACGCGGGAGGTGCCGGCCGATTCGTAGGGCTTGGGCCGGATCAGCCCGGCGACTCCAGCGAAGACGAGGGCGAGCGCGACCAGGAGCGACGTTGCGCGCAGGGTGATCATGCCATGGACGAGGGTGCCGCCGAACGCGGCGAGCAGGCTGTTGGCGAGGGCGGCGACCAGCACTCCGGCGAGGATCGGCAGCGGCCGCCGGTAGCGCACGGCGAGAGCGATGATCAGCAGCTGGGTCTTGTCGCCCCACTCGCCGAGCGCGGCGGCGACGAAGCTGGAGAGGAGCGCGTCCAAGGGCTCAGGCGCAGAGCCGCACCGAGACCGAGGCGAGCATCGCCTCCGCCGCGCTCTCCTCGAGCCGCTCGCAGCCGATCGCGTCCTCGAGACGGGCGAGATAGAGCGCCCGCGGGCACGCGCCGCGATCCTCGGCCACCGCCCGCTCGAGAGCGTCGGCGACCCGAACCACCGGAGTGAGGCCGTAGGCGGCGGCGAGCCGCCGTATGCCTTCGACGCTCTCGTTGAAGTCGCGGGCCGAGAGCCGGCGGGCCGCGGCCTGGAGGCTGAGCAGCCGCTCGCACAATTCTGCCCTGACCAGCATCATTCCATCCGCTTCCGGCCGCATGTCCCCGCTCCCCTATGGGTCGGAGCAACGATGCGCCGATATGGTTACCGCTTCGTTAAAGCGTCCCCGCCCTTGACAGCGGCGGCTCGAAAAGGCAGAGGCAGCGGCGCATTGGAGCGGCGTGCTGCGCCGCTTTTTTTCGTACGAAACCCCGAATCTGAGAGGCTGTCATGGCCAAGCCGACCACGGTAAAGATCAAGCTCGTCAGCACCGCCGACACCGGCTTCTTCTACGTGACCAAGAAGAATCCGCGCAACATCACCGAGAAGATGACCTTCCGCAAATACGACCCGAAGGTGCGCAAGCACGTCGAGTTCAAGGAAGCCAAGATCAAGTGACGAGCGGCGGCTGAAGGCCGCCTCTCCCGTCATTCCCGCGAAAGCGGGAATCCAGACCGCCTCAACGCCGCCACTGAATTTTGCATGGATTCGCGCTTTCGCGGGAATGACGTCAGAGACTCGCCCCATCGAACTCGGTGATCTCCAGCGCGTCGAGATCCACCCCTTCCGCGCACCTCAGGTTGATCTCCACCATCGGCCCCTTCGGGCTCATCCCTTCCGCGAAGGGCGCGGCGCCGCAGGCCTTGCAGAACTGGTGGCGGATGACGTGCTTGTTGAAGGTGTAGACCCGGATGTCGTCGTCTGAGGCCTCGCGGTGGAACTTGTCCGGCGTGATGAAATGGTGGAGCGCGCCCTTGCGCCGGCAGATCGAGCAATTGCACGCCATCGCCTTGGCGGGGACGTCCTCCTCGACCGTGTAGGCGAGCTTGCCGCAATGGCAGCTTCCCCGAAAGCTCATGTCTCGTCTCCCTGACGTTCGACTTGCATGGCGAGAGCGGCGAGGACCTTGCCCCAGCCCCGCTCGATCTGCTCCCGGCTTGCCGGAGCGCCGGGCGAAAGGCTCTGCGTCAGCGTCAGCTCGGAGCCGCCCTCCGTCGGCACGATATCGACGCCGATCCGGTCCGAGTTCTGCGCATATTTCGGCACCTGCAGCAGGAAGGCGAGCCGCCGTGGCCGTTCGATTTCCTCGTAGCTGCCGGTGTGGAGCACAACCTCGCCGTCGCGCGCCTCGACAATCTCGTAGCGGCCGCCGACGCGAGGATCGATTTCGACCCGCACCATCTCGCCTTCGGGCGTCGCGAACAGCCAGCGGCCCGCCGTCTTGGGGTCAAGCCAGGCGTCGAACACCGCCTCCGGCGCTGCCGCGATCCGTCTCGTCACCCGCACTTCGTCCATCGCCTCATCATCCGCCCGGGGCGCCGCCAGCAGGCCCCGCACCGCCTCGACGAACCGCACCACCGAGATCGGCTTGGACACATAGCCCTCCGCGCCGGCGGCGCGGATGCGCTCCTCGTCGCCCTTGGCGGCATAAGCGGTGACCGCCATGATCGGGGTGCGCCGCAGCTCCGCATCGCCCTTGATCTGCTCGATCAGCTCGAGCCCGCTGACATAGGGCATCTGGATGTCCATGACGATGAGGTCGGGCGCGAAGCCGCGGGCCCTGTCCACCGCCTCGCGGCCGTCGCGTACCGGCTCGGCTTCGTAGCCATGGGCCCGCAGCAGGTCGCAGAACAGCTTCAGGTTGAGTTCGTTGTCCTCGACAACGAGGATTTTTTGTCCCACCGGCGCACCTGTAGAAGATGCGGCCCGACGACACAAACCCGACCGACGCCGAGACCCTGGCGCTGTCCGCGCTCGGCTGGACGCTGAGCGACGAGGCGCGCGCGCAGCGGCTGCTCGCCTTGACCGGCCTCGACCCGGCGGCGCTTCGCGACCGGCTCGGCGAACCCGGCCTGCTCGCCTCGGTGCTCGCCTTCCTCGAAGCGCATGAGCCGGACCTGATCGCCGCAGCGGCGGCGCTCGACGTGCCGCCCTCGGCCCTGGTCGAGGCGCGGCGGAGGCTGGAGGCGTGAGCGGCCGGCCCCTGCTCGTCACCGATTGCGACGAGGTCATCCTTCACATGGTCTCGCATTTCGCCGACTGGGTCGCCGAGGCCCACGGCCTGAGCTTCGATCTCGGCGCCCCCGGCTTTCGCGATGCCCTGCGCGGTGCCGACGGCCGGCCGGTCGAGCCGGAGCGGGTCTGGCCTCTGCTCGACGGGTTCTTCGCGAGCGAGATGCATCGCCAGAACGTCGTTCCCGGAGCGGTCGAGGCGCTGGCCGAGATTTCGGCCCATGCCGACGTCGTCATCCTCACCAATATCGGCGACGAATATGAGGCCGGGCGGGTCGAGCAGCTCGAGCGGTTCGACATCCGCCACCGGGTCCTGTGCAACCGAGGCGGCAAGGGCCGGCCGGTGCTCGAGCTGATCGAGGCGACGGGCCCGACCGCGACCGTCTTCATCGACGACCTCGCCGTCCACCACGAATCGGTCGCGAACCACGCGCCGCAGGTCTGGCGTCTCCACATGATCGCCGAGCCGCGCCTCGCCGCCCACACCCCGGCCGCGCCGCACGCCCATGCCCGCATCGACACCTGGAGCGAGGCATTGCCCTGGATTCTCGAGCGGCTGAAAGGCCGATGATGGAGCTGGTCCCGATCCGCTACGAGGACGGCGACGGCGTCGCCCTGACCGGCTATCTCGCCGACGGGTCGCGGGGACGCCCGGCGCCGGGGGTGCTGGTGGCGCACGAGGGCGGCGGGCTCGGCCGGCACACCAAGGAACGCGCCCTTCGGCTGGCGGACCTCGGCTACATCGCCTTCGCGCTCGATTATTATGGCGAGGAGGATCCTCCGCTCGAGCGCGCGATGGCGCTTGGCAAGGAATTGCGGGGCGACCGTCCGCGCTTCCGAGCGCGGCTCGCCGCCGGCCTCGAGGTCCTCATCGCGCAGGCGAACGTCGATCCGGCGCGGCTCGCCGGGATCGGCTATTGCATGGGCGGGGCGGCGGTCATCGAGCTGGCGCGGATGGGGACGCCCTTCGTCGCGGTCGTCGGCTTCCACAGCGGCTTCGTGCCCGGCACTCCGGAGGAGAATGGAGCGATCCGGGGCAAATTGCTCCTGTGTCATGGTGCCGACGATCCGATCGTCACCGCGGCGCAGCGCGACGCCTTCCTCGCGGAAGCGTCCGCGGCCGGGATCGACTGGCAGCTCCACCTCTATGGCGGAGTCGGCCACAGCTTCACCAATCCCGACATCGACGCCCTCGGCATCGCCGGCTTCGCCTATGACGAAGAGGCCGACCGGCGATCCTGGGCGGCGATGCTGAACCTGTTCGAGGAGTGCCTGGGCGAATGACGAAGACCGCGTTCATCACCGGCGC
Source organism: Sphingomonadales bacterium (assembly GCA_034668485.1). Classification (GTDB taxonomy): domain Bacteria; phylum Pseudomonadota; class Alphaproteobacteria; order Sphingomonadales; family Sphingomonadaceae; genus Allosphingosinicella. The sequence goes on along the minus strand of JAXDPG010000295.1, from coordinate 123 downwards.
GACCGCCGGCTTCGGCGCCCCCGCCGCCCGCCGATTCGCGGCGGCGGGCTGGCAGGTGATCGGCACCGGCCGGCGGCGCGAACGGCTCGACGGCCTTGCGGGGGAGCTGGGCGAGGCATTCCT
>JAXDPG010000294.1:0-11793 GCA_034668485.1 Sphingomonadales bacterium | reverse complement strand
CTCCGGTGGTGACGCCGCCCGTCGTGACGCCCCCGGTGGCGACACCGCTTCCTCCGGGCGCGGCCACGCCGCCCCCGGTGGTGCCGCCGGTCCTGATCGCCACTCCGGTCCTTGCGGCTCCGCTGCTGCCGGGTCTGTCCGGTGGCCCGCAGCTGGCAGTGGTCGGTGGGGGCGTCAGGATGCCGGCGATCGAGATCGCCCGGAACGATGTCCCCGAAGAGGAGGAAACGGCCCCGGTCGTCCGGCCCGCGCCAATTCAGACGCCGGTCAAGCCGGCGGTTCCGATCTATCCGCGAAAGCAGGCCCGCCATTAGGACGTCCTGCCTTGCCCTGCTCGCGGCGGGCCTCGCCTCGGCCCCGGCGGGCGCTGCCGAAAGACCGGCGCCCGCGGCCCAGGGGAGCGAGTCCCTCGAGGTCGAGACGGCGTCCAAGGACGTGCGGGCGGTCCTCGACTGGATCGCCTCCTCGGGAGACAATCGCGGCCTGGCCTATGTCATCGTCGACAAGCTGAACGCGAAAGTCTTCCTGTTCGACGCCCACGGCCGGCTGCAAGGCGCGACCTCGGCGCTGCTCGGCCTGGGCCTGGGCGACGAGACGGTCCCAGGGATCGGCAATCGCAGGCTGGCGACGATCAGCGCGGCGGAACGGACAACGCCGGCTGGCCGGTTCGTAGCATCGCTCGGTGACGACCTGGAGCAGGACGTTCTCTGGATCGATTATGACGCCGCAGTGTCCCTGCACCGGGTAATCGTGGGCCGTCCCGAGGAGCATCGCTCGGAGCGGCTGAGGTCCCCTTCCACGCTGGACAAGCGCATCTCCTACGGGTGCATCAACGTCCCGGCAGCCTTTTACGACAACGTGATCATTCCTGCCTTCCGGCGGACGGTCGGGATCGTCTACATCCTTCCCGAAACCAAATCCGTCGGGGCCGTTTTCGGCTTCTCCGAAGGCGCAGCCCCTCCTCCTCGCGTCACGGCACACCCGCGCTACCCGCACCTGGAAGATTCCCGCGCACGCGCAGATCGCTGATCGACGCGCGGTCCATGGCGAAACCAGGCGAAGATCGACGGCACGATGCGCGTTGTAGCCGCCACGAGCTACCCAGGACGGCTGGCTCGCAACCGCTTGATGTAATCGACAACGGCCTCGGGTTCGTAGGGCCGTTTCAGATGGGGTCCGCTCTCGCAAAGCTCGGCCGCGGTTTGAGCGGCCATCTCCGCCCCCGCGACCAGGCTCACCTCCAATTCGGGCCGGGTGGCCCGCACCCACCTTGCGAGCTCGAAACTGCTCCGGGAACCAAGCGCGGAGACGTCGCACAAGATCACATCGATGAAGAGTGTCGGCTCCCCCAAGGCTACGAGCGCCTCGTCCGTATTGGCCGCTTCCACGACCGCGTATCCACAATGCCGCAAATAGTCTGCAATTACATGTCGTGAAATAATGTCGCCGTCCACGATCAGGATCGACGGGGAAACCGGCGCGGAAGCTGGAGCGGCAGTCATGACGCCCTCGCCAGCTCCATCCGCACCGCGCTGACGACCGCGTCCATTGCAAATGGCTTAGCGAGGAATCGGGCCGCACCGTCAGCTATTGCGAGCCTGGATTCCAAGTGTCCGGATGTGATTATGACGGGTAGCGTCGGCAAGGTCTCTCTCACGATGGCGAGCAATCCCAAGCCGTCGAGAGAGCCCGGCATCCGCACGTCGCTGATAATCAGATCGACCCGGACGGGGGACCTCAGCACAGTTAGGGCCTCGTCGGCGTTGCACGCTTCGATCACATCGAAGCCCGCATTCCGAAGCTCATCGCTTACCAATAGTCTGATGAGGAGCTCATCCTCGACGAGAAGGATGCGTTTGCGCCCCTCGGCGAACGGGGACCCGAGCGGCGTGTCTGAACTCGGAACCATCGACCCTCGCCAGCCCTCGGCCAGCCGGCATCGCCGGCGCGCTTCGGTTCCCCAAGGAACGGCCTATGTCCCTAAACGAGCTCAGTTTTGCAAGGGCTGTTTTGAGTCAAAAGCGCAGCTGCCCCGACTGAACGATGCCCGCTTCGGGCGGCCGGTCCGCGACCGCGATCGGCACCCGAAATCGAGATGCGCAGTTGGAGTCGACCGCATTGATCCGGGCTTTGAATAGGTCCGCTGCGACAATTAGCGACCAATTCCCGCTGTCCCGGCGATAGTTCAGCGACGGGCTGGGTCCATCTAGGTCTCAACGCCATCGCGGCGTTCGCAAGGAGACAGACCATGAAGAAGATCATTCTCGCCGCCCTCGCAGCCTCGGTCGTTGCCGCGCCGGTCGCCGCCGCTCCCGGTTACGGTCGCGACGACCGCGGCCACGCCCAGCAGGTCCGCGGCCGCCAGGTCGTCAAGACCCGGCAGGTCGTCAAGGTCCGGCAGGTCCAGGCCCGCAAATGGAACAAGGGCCAGCGTTTCGACCGCCGCTACGCCCACAGTTACCGAGTGATCCAGAACCCCCGCGCCTATCGTCTCTACGACGCTCCGCGCGGCTACCGCTGGGTCCAGTCCGACAAGGATGCGGTGCTGATCGCGATCACCAGCGGCATCATCGGCGCCGTGATCGGCAACAGGTTCTAGGCTATGGGACCGGAGGCTCCGGGGAGGCAACTTCCCGGGGCCTTCCGCTTTTCCTCTTCGAGAACCCGATGACAGGCGCACCCCACATCCTCCTCGTCGACGACGAGCGCGATATTCGAGATCCCTTGGCGAACTATCTGGGCCGCGAAGGGCTGAGGATCACCCGGGCCGAGAATGCGGCCGCGGCGCGCCAGGTGCTCGCGGCCTATGCCATCGACCTCGTGCTTCTCGACATCATGATGCCGGGCGAGGGCGGCCTGTCGCTGGCCGGTTACATTCGCGCGACGAGCAAAATCCCCGTCATCCTTCTCACCGCCAAGGCGGAGGAGACCGACAAGATCGTCGGCCTCGAGCTCGGCGCGGACGATTATGTCACCAAGCCCTTCAGCCCGCGAGAGCTCCTCGCCCGGATCAAGGCGGTGCTGCGCCGCGCCGGCGACGCCAGCGCCGTTCGGGCGCCGGATGAAACAGGCTATGCCTTCGGCCCCTGGGTGCTGAGGACCGGCGAGCGGGAGTTGGTCGGCGAGGACGGTATCGCGGTGCCGCTTTCGACGGGCGAGTACAATTTGCTCGTGGCGCTGGTGACCCACCCCAAGAGGGTGTTGACCCGGGATCAGCTGCTCGACCTTACCCAGGGACGCGAGCTCGCGGCCTTCGAACGCAGCATCGACAACCATATCAGCCGGCTGCGCAGGAAGATCGAGAGCGATCCGTCGGATCCGAAGCTGATCAAGACCGTCTGGGGCGGCGGCTACAGCCTCACGGCCGATGTTCGCCGCCTGTGAACCGCTTCGTCCCCCGCAGCCTCATCGCCCAGGTGGCGCTCCTCATCGGCGTTGCGCTCCTCGTCGCGCAGCTCGTCAACTTCGCGCTGATCCTGAACGAACGGGAGAAGCTCAGCCTGGCGCAGAATCAGGGGCCGGCGATTACTCGCTTCGCATCGATCGCGAGCGATTTCGTCGAAGCGCCGACGGACCTTCGCCGCGCCGTCCTCGAAGACAATTCGCGCCGGGGCGCGCTCTTTCGCATTGAGCCTGCGGCTGGGCTTGTGGCGGCGGATAAGCGGGACCCCAAGCTCGAAGAGCGGCTGCGCCAGGCGCTGCAGGAAGCCGGCGTCGGCGCGCTGGACGTCCGGGCGGCGCTGCACAAGGGCCCTCTGCCCGGCCTGCGAGTCAGGGCGGGGCAGCGGCCTCAGGATGTGAGCGTGCTCCTTGTTTCCGCCCAATTGCAGAAGGACGCGTGGCTCGCTGGAGCGATCACCACCCCGCCACGTGATCCATGGCTGACCACCCGCCTCGCCGCCGCAACTATCCTGCTCTACGTCATCGTGCTCGGAGCGACATTGCTGATCGCCCTGCGCCTTACGCGTCCGCTGAGGGACCTCACCTCCGCGGCCAAGGCCTTTGGCGGACGCGGACTTCCCACCAAGGTCAGGTCGAGCGGTCCCGCCGACCTACGCCGTGCGATCGAGGCCTTCAACGAGATGAACGAGCGGGTGAGCGCCTTGCTCGACGAGAAGGACCGAATGCTCGGCGCGATCGGCCACGATCTCAGGACGCCGCTGGCCTCGCTTCGGATCAGCCTCGAAAGCGCGGATTCCGAGGAGGAGCGACAGCGCATGATCGGCAAGGTCGCGGAAATGGGGACCATGCTCGAAGACATACTCGTTCTAGCCCGCTCCGGCCGGGTAAGGGAGGAAGCGCGTCCAATGGACGTCGCCGCGCTGGTGGACGCGGTTGTCGAAGAGTTTCACGCGCTGGGCGGGGACGTGACGATGGAGCCGACCGCCCGGGTCGTGGCCGAAGTTCAACCCATTCTCTTGCGCCGGGCCGTCCGCAACCTGATCGAGAACGCCCTCAAATACGGGAAGGCCGCGACGGTGTCCGTCCGGCGAGACGCAGGGGAGGTTGTCATCCAGGTTTCCGACGAAGGCCCAGGCATCCCGTTGGATCAGCTCGATCAGGTCGTCCAGGCCTTTCACCGGGTGGAAGGATCGCGAAACCGGGGCACGGGCGGGACGGGCCTCGGCCTCGCGATCGCCCGCACCATCGCGGAAGGCCATGGCGGCGCATTGCGCCTGGCGAACGGCGAGCATGGTTTGATCGCGAGCCTGGTCATTCCGGCCGACCCGCGCGCATGAATGCAATGGCGAATTAGCCCGGAAGGCCGCGGCGCAGATTGCGCCGCGTTGCCGCATCAGCCAATGCGATAAACGAGACGGCCGCGCTGCCGAGTCGCGATGCACCTCAGCCGCCAGCGCTGATTGAACATCCCGGCATTGACGCGATGGCGAGTGGCGTCGCGGCGGGCCATGTTGCGCTCGGCGGCAAGGGCTTTCTGGCACTGGCCGCGGTTTCGGAAGGTGCCGGTATTGTGCCGGTTCCAGTTCCAGCCGCTGTCGCGATTCCGATAACGCTGCGCGTCGGCTGCACTGGAGAGCAGGAGCGAGGCCGTCAGGCCGACGGCTACGATAAGCTTGTTCATGATCACCTTCCTTTTACGCAGCGCCACAGGACGCAACGGGAGGATGCCTCCGGAGCTGAAAGGTTCCAGGCCCATTCGCCGGGCCGCGCCAAACACAGGCTATTCGTGTCGGAGCGCGTCGATCGGATTGAGCGAGGCGGCACGCCTCGCGGGAAAGTAGCCGAAGACGACGCCGATCACGGCGGAGAAGCCGAAGGCGATCAGATTGATCTGCGGATCGAAAAGAAAGGGGACCTGGATGATCGGCGCGAGGATGAAAGTCGCGATCAGGGCCACGAGAAGTCCGATGACCCCTCCCAGGCAGGAGAGGACGACCGCCTCGACCAGGAACTGAAGCAGCACTTCGCGCGCGACCGCTCCTATGGCGAGACGGATGCCGATCTCGCGGGTCCGCTCCGTCACTGAAACCAGCATGATGTTCATGATGCCGATGCCGCCGACGAGCAGGCTGACCGCAGCCACCGCGCCCATGACCGTCGTGAGGATCCGGGTCGTGCCGGACAGCGCTTCGGAAATTTGCGCCGTGTCGAAGATGTTGAAATCGTCCTGCTTGGCGCCGGTGATGTTGCGCCGTTCGCGCAGCAGCTGCTGGATCGACGCCTGGACCGTCGCGGTCTCGTATTGATCGTCCACCGCGACGGTGATGTTGCGAATGCTCCGATTGCCCAGGAAGCGGCGCTGCACCGCCTTGATCGGCATGATCACCACGTCATCCTGATCGGCACCGCCGCCGCCCTGGCCGCGGGCCGTCAGAGTTCCGATCACTTCGCAGCTGACGTCGCGGATCCGGAACCGCTCCCCGACCGCATCTTCGCCGCTGAACAGGTTCTGCTGGACGGTGCTGCCGATGATGCAGACCGCCTTACCGGCCTGCTCCTCGGCGCCGGTGAATATCCGGCCCCCGCTCAACTGCCACTGCTGGGCGGTGAAGAAGGAGGATGTGGTGCCGTTGACCGTCGTCGACCAGTTGGCGGCATTGTGGATGGCTACGCCTGAGGACTGGGCCTGCGGCGCGACGACCCGGACTCCGGCGATTTGGCGCTCGATGGCCTCGACGTCGCTCATGTCGAAATCGGGTGCCTGCGGCCCTCCGCCCCCGCGACCGAAGCCTTGCCCCGGGCGGATCTGAAGGATGTTGGCGCCTAGCCCCGAAATCTGCTGCTGGACGGCGGCGGTGGCGCCGTTGCCGAGCGTGACCATCGTCACCACCGCGCCGACGCCGATGACGATGCCCAATATGGTGAGGAAGGAGCGAAGCAGATGCCGCCGGATTTCGCGCACGGCGAGGATGAAGGTGGTGAAGAACATCAGTCCTGCCTTCCCGCCGCTTCGAGGGAAGGCGATGCCTCGATCCGCTCCACGAGCCCGTCCCGGAAGTGGACGATGGTGCGGGCATATTCGGCCATATCGGGCTCGTGGGTGACCATGAGCACGGTGATTCCGAGATCCCGGTTGAGGCCGGTCAGAAGGTTCATGATTTCCACCGAGGTCTTGCTGTCGAGATTGCCCGTGGGTTCGTCGGCCAGCAGGACGTCCGGGTTGGTGACGATGGCGCGCGCGATGGCGACGCGCTGCTGCTGCCCGCCGGAAAGCTCCGCCGGCGTATGATCCCACCATTTGGCGAGGCCGACCTTGTCGAGCGCGGCCATGCCGGCCACATTCCGAGCCGCCTTGTCCTCGCCCCGGTAGAGCAACGGCAGCTCGACATTTTCCAGAGCGTTGGTCCTCGCGAGCAGGTTGAAGCCTTGGAAGACGAAGCCGAGATAGCGGCGGCGCAGCAGCGCCCGCTGGTCGCGGTCGAGCGTCTCGACTCGGACGCCCTTGAACAGGAAGCTGCCGCTGCTCGGGACGTCGAGGCACCCGAGGATGTTCATCGTCGTCGACTTGCCGGAACCGGACGGCCCCATCACCGCGACGAAATCGCCGCGCACGATGTCGAGATCGATGCCCTTCAGGGCCTGGAAGGCGGTCGGCCCGGTGCCGAACGTCTTGGTAACGCCGCGCAGCGATATGATGGCCTCACCGTCCATTGGCTGGCGGCGTCGCGCCGGGCTGTGTGGGCGTCGCCCCGTCGGCGCCGCCGCTCCGGCGTCCGGAGCGGCCCTGGCCGGTCCCGCCGGCGCCGGCCTTGCTGGGAGCCGACTCGCCGCTCGCCAGCCGCCCGGTGATCACCTTCATTCCCTCGCGCAGCTCGGTGCTGGTCACCTCGGTGTCGGAGCCGTTGGTCTCGCCGACCGTGACTCGGATCGGCCCCGGCTCGCCGTCCTCGCCGAGCACGTAGACGGTCTGCTGGCTGCCGCGGCCGATGGTGGTCTGGCGCTGAGCGCCGCCGCCGCGTCCGCCACGCCCGCCCCGCTGCGGAACGAGCACCTTGGTGACTCCGCCGCTGCCCTGGCGGGCGGCCTGCGCGGCCTCGCGCTCGGGCGAATAGCGAAGCGCCGCATTGGGGACGAGCAACACCTTGCTGCGCTCACTGGTCACGATCTCGGCGGTCGCCGTCATCCCCGGGCGAAGGATCATTTGCGGATTCTGGACCGAGAGCACCGCGGTATAGGCGACGACGGTGGAAGCAGTGCTCGACGACGCCGAGGCTCCCGAGCCGGAGGCGTTCGCGCCAACATCAACTCGAAGGATTTGCGCGGGGAAAGAGCGGCCCGGGAAGGCGTCCACCGTGAAGGTGGCGCGCTGGCCCGCCTTGACCTGGCCGACATCGGCTTCGTCGACCTTCACCTCGAGCTTCATGGCGCCCAGATCCTCGGCGATCACGAACAGCACGGGAGCGGACAGGGACGCCGCCACGGTCTGGCCGGGGTCGACCTGGCGGGACAGCACGACTCCCGTAACCGGCGAGTAGATCGTCGCCTTGGAAAGGTTGGTCTGGGACGATGAAAGCACAGCTCTGGCCTGAGTCACCTGGGCCTGAGCGGCCCTCACGCCGGCGATGGCGCGCTGGTGCTCGGCGCGGCCGGTGTCGAGCTCGACCAGCGAAGGCACCTTGTGCCCGGAAACCCGCCACACCTGCTCCAGCCTGGCGAGGTTGGCGCGGGCCTGAACGGCGGTCGCATTGGCCTGCGCCACTTGGGCCTGGGCGGCGGCGAGGGCGGCTTCGTTCTGGATGATCGTGTCGCGAAGCCGCGACGTATCGAGGCGGGCCAGCGGCTGGCCCTTGGTGACCTGGTCGTTATTGTCGACGAAGACGTCGGTGATCAGCCCCGACTGCTCGGAGCCGATCTCCACCTGGTTGGTCGGCAGCAGATTCCCGGTCGCCGAGATGGTGACGGTGAGATCGCCTCTGCGCACCTCCTCGGTCGCATAGCCGGCTTCGGCGCTGCCCGCGAAGCAGCGGGAAAGAAGCAGGATGGCGACGAGCAGCAGGGCGACCCCCGCTATCATGACCCCGCGCCGCTGCCACAGCGGGCGGGCCGGCGCTCCGAGGAATTCGTCCAGGTTCGGCGGCGGCGGAACCGCCGTGCCCGGGGCTGCGGTCGAGCTGGGGGAATCGTTCATGATCTGGTGTCCGGTGCGGCTGCGGCGAGGGGATCCCAGCCGCCGCCCAAAGCGCGGTAGAGCTGGACGATGGCGAGCGCCTGCTCGGCGCGGGCGGCGGTGAGGCCATCCCGGGCCGAGAGCAAAGCGCGCTCGGCCTCGAGCAGGGTCTGGAAATCGGTAAGCCCGGCCCGGTAGGAGCTGCGGGCGAGGATGGCCTGGTTGGTGGCGGCGTCGAGCGCCACGGCGAACTCGCGCTGCCTTGCCTTGGCGGCCTGAAGGGCGACGAGGCCGTTCTCGACGTCCTCCAGCGCGGTGAGGACGGTCCCGCGATAGGTCGCGAGCGCGCCCTCGGCCGCGGCCCGTTGCGAGCGAACCTGCGAGCGCAGCCGTCCTCCGTCGAACAAGGTCTGGCCGAGGCTCGCGAACAGGCTGCCGGTGACCGCGTCGACCAGGCTGCCCAGCGACAGGCCCGAAGTGCCGATATTGCCGGTGAGACGCAGATTGGGCAGCAGCGCCGCCTGGGCGACGCCGATTCGGGCCGTGGCTGCGGCGAGCGAGCGCTCGGCCGATCGGACGTCCGGCCGCTGCCGAAGCGTGTCGGCGGGGATGCCGGTGGCGATGTCCGCGGGGCCGAGCGGGATGGGGCGAACCGCCTGCAGCTCACCCGAAACCGATCCGGGCGCCTGACCGGTCAGGACCGCGATCCGATAGGCGGCGGCGGCGAACTCGCGTTCGAGGCTGGGGATCGAGGCGGCGGTCTGGGCGCGCTGGCCGCGCGCCTGCTCGATGTCCAAGGAGGACACAAGGCCCGCCTGGACCCGCCAGCGGGTGATCTGAAGATTGTCGTCGGCGATCGCGAGCGTATCCCGCGCCGTCGTCAGACTAGCCTGGGCTTGCCGAGCTTCGATATAATTGGTGGCAACCTCCCCGACGATGGCCACTCGAACAGCGGCCAGATCGAAGGCGACCGCCGCCGCGTCGGCCCGCGCGGCCTCGATGCTGCGCGAGATGCCACCGAACAGATCCGCCTCCCAGGCGGCGTCGGCGCCGAGCGAAAGATTGGTGTCGGCATTGCCGCTGCTGTCGAGGCTTTGACCCGCGCCGGCGGAAGCGCCGATCGTGGGCAAGCGCGATGCTCGCGCCTGCACCAAGGCCTCGCGGGCCTGGTGGAGGCGGCTCTCGGCGACGGCCAGGTCAAGATTCCCGGCGACCGCACGAGCCACAAGGCTGTCGAGGAGCGGATCTCCCATTTGCTCCCACCAGGTCGACAGCCTCGCCGGCTCGCCGACCGGCGCGGCGCCGAAATAGCTGTCGGGAACGCCGATCTCGGCCGGGCTCGGCGTCCGGTAATCCTTGCCGGCGGTCGCGCACCCGCCAAGCAGGAGGGTGAGCAGGCCCATGGGGGCCCCGACACCGGCAAACGCCCCATGAGTCTTTCGAAGCATAACATCCTTGCGTTCTTCGCGGCGGCCGAGCGCGGCTCGATTGCGAACCGGATTGGTAGCAGCCCTTTGTCGCAAAGATGTCCTCGCCAGAAGCCTAAAATGTAGCGATGTGTCGCCGGCCCGCGATCGCACCCGTTCCGGATCAAATTGGCGGTCGGCGTTAGGAGCTTTGTAACGCCGCCAGATTAGCCCCGGCGTACGGGCACAGAGCCCCACCGTGGTGCCTGTTTTCGAGAGGGTCCGTCGCGATCTGGTCCGCGGCGGGCCCTTTTTTGTGCGGCATTTCGCTCAGGCGGAGCCGGGCCTCTCCACAACGAGGATACGCGCCTCTCCCACCGCGGTAGCTCGATGCGCATCCGTCTGCCTGGTGGTCCGAAGCGATGTCCGCCGAGTCGACGAGTGCGGTTCGTGGCCGATCATCTGGCTGCCGCGCTGGCAGTCGCCTGCCGGTAGCGGTCGAGCTCGCAGCGCAGCCAGCCGATCTGACGCCGAATCCCTGGTCGGCATGGCGGGTGCCGTCGGCACTTGACGAATCATGGGACCTGGAATAACTCGGACTTATTGAGTCGGAGTTAGGTCATGGCCCTCTACGGAAGCAACGCCGAATATGCGTTGCACTGCCTCCTGTTCCTCGTGCCGCTGCCCGAGGGGGAGGCGCTGACCGCCCGGGATCTCGCCGAATGCCAGGGAATTTCGCCGTCGCTCGTCGCCAAGCTCTTCACCGGTCTCCAGAAGGCGGGGATTGTGGCGGCGCAGGAGGGAGCGCGCGGCGGCTTCAGCCTCGCCAAGCCCGCCGAGGAAATCAGCATGCTCGACGTCGTCGATGCGGTCGAGGGCCGCAAGCGGCTGTTCGACTGCAAGGAGATCCGGGCGAAGTGCCTGCTGTTCGGCGGCTGCGCTCCTGAATGGGCGACGAGGGGCCTGTGCGATATCAACGCGGCCATGATCGCCGCCGAGCGGGCAATGCGGTCTGAGCTCGCGAAACGCACCCTTGCCGATCTCGCCGGCAAAGTGGCCGCCAAGATGCCGGCCGATTTCGCCGCGGAGTCGGCGCGCTGGCTCGAACGGCGCGCCGCCACGCGCGGCCGTCCCCACGCGATGGGAGGAGCCTGAAGATGAAGCATCTCATCGTCATCGGCGGCGGCTTCGCGGGCGTCCGCGCCGCCCAGGCCGCGGCCGCGGAGGCTCGCGCCGCGGGAGCCTCGCTGGTAATTACCCTGGTCTCCGAAACGGACCGGCTGACCTTGCGTCCGCGCCTGTACAAGGCGGAGCCGGAGACCTGGGAGCTACCCTTGCGACCGGCGCTGGAGCCGCTCGGCATAAACCTCCTGGTCGGGCGCGCTACGCAGGTGGATACCGTCTGCCGGCAAGTGGCCGTTGACAGGCGCCGGCACCCGCCGTCGACGATCGGCTATGACGTCGCGGTCATTGCCGCGGGGAGCCGGCTACAGCCGCCGGCAGTGCCCGGTCTTAACGACAATGTGCTGGACGTGGATACCGCCGCCGGGGCTAGGCGCCTCCTTAAGCACCTTTCGCGGCTCCAGATAGGGCCGGGGTGCTCAACCTTCGTCATCCTCGGAGCCGGCTTTACCGGGCTCGAGCTGGCCACCGAGCTGCGGGGCACGTTGGCTCAGCTTCATGGTCCCGGTTTCGCGGAGGCGGCACGAATCCTGCTCGTCGATCCAAACCCCGCGGCGCCCGAGCTTGGCGAACGGCCTCGCCGGACCCTGGAACACGCGATGGCAGCAGCGAGGATCGAGACCCGCTTCGGCCGAA
>JAXDPG010000293.1:0-3842 GCA_034668485.1 Sphingomonadales bacterium | reverse complement strand
GACGTCGGCCATTACACCCAGCTGATGTGGCGCGACACCGACCGGGTCGGCTGCGCCCTGGCGGCCGGGGCCGAGGAGGAGGTGCTGGTATGTCGCTACCGCACCGCCGGCAACGTCGTCGGCGAGGCGCCCTTCTAGTCGCCTCTGCGGGCGAGGAGGGTCGCGGCCGGGGCGGCGAGCCGGTCGGGGTCGGAGCGGTCGACGGCGGCGACGAGGCGATCGGCCTTGTCCAGCGCCGGCGCCTCGGGCGCGGCCGTCTCGGCGAGCCGCTGGACCAGTGCCGGATCGGGCTGCGGCTCGGGCTCGGCGGCGGCGCAGGCGGCGAGCGAGGCGACAGTTGCGCAGGCAAAACCAAATCTTTTCATCATCTTGGACGTCCAACGCGCGGGCCGCGAAGAAGGGTGCGTGGGCCGCAGGCGCGGGTCTGGCCCCTTCGCCGCGCTCGTGGCATGCTGAGCTTTCTCTTGGTGGAGACGCAAAGATGGCAGCGGCCGCGAAGACCGATCATGCGCTGGAGCGTCTCGTCTTCTTCTCCGACGCGGTGTTCGCGATCGCCATCACCCTCCTCATCATCGACATCCACGCCCCGCATCTGTCCGCAGACTCCCCCGACCGAGCCTACTGGATCGCACTCGCCAATTTGTGGCCGAACCTGATCGGCTATTTCATCAGCTTCGCCGTCATCGGCCTGTTCTGGATGGGCCATCATCGCGCCTTCGCCCTGGCGGCGCGCTACCATCCGCGAGTGCTCGGCTGGAATCTGGCGCTGCTCTGCACGATCGGCTTCATGCCGTTCGTGACCGCCTATGTCGCCACCAACATGTTCGCCAAGATCCCCTCGATCTTCTACTGCGCGACCTTGCTCGTCGCCGCCTTGCTCAACATGAGGGTGGGACGAATCGTCACCGGCCCGGACATGGTCGGCGCGTCGGCGGACCCGGAGGCGGTGGGCTACGTCAGGGCGCGCGGGCTCAGCGTCGTGCTCGGCTCGGCGACGGCGATCGCGATCTGCTTCGTCGTCCCCCACATCGCCCAGGGCGGGCTGATCAGCATCCCGATCTGGCGGCGGCTGCTGACCCGGAAGGCGAAGGCGGCGTGACCCGCAAGGTCAGCTTCGGCGGCGCCATCAGCCTCGATGGCTTCTTTGCCGGCCGGGGCCCGGCGATCGACTGGCCGAGGTGGGGCGACGAGGCGGCGGCGGTCAGCGAATTCCGCCTGGAAGGGCGGCTCCCTGATGACTGTCCTCCGGCGCGAGGCTAGGAGGCTCGCAGGCAGGCGAAGGAGAGCCCCGCTTTTGAGCGCGCAGAACAACCGCACCCTGCTGATCGCCTTCGGCGCCAATCTCGGCATCGCCGTGTCCAAGTTCGTCGCGGCGGCGTTCACGGGCTCGTCGGCGATGCTGACCGAGGGCGTCCATTCGGTCGTCGACTCGGCCAACCAGCTGCTTCTGATCTGGGGCCGCCGGCAGGCGGCGAAGCCGGCCGACGATTGCCATCCGTTCGGCTACGGGCGCGAGCTTTATTTCTGGAGCTTCGTGGTCGCGGTCCTGGTGTTCGCGCTCGGCGCCGGCGTATCGGTATATGAAGGCGTGCTCCACATCCTCGAGCCCGAGCCGGCGGTCTCGCCCTACATCGCCTATGGCGTGCTGGTGGTGGCCTTCCTGCTCGAGGGCGGCTCGACCTGGGCGGCGTTCAAGGATTTCAAGGCGGCGAAGGGAAGGCTCGGCTGGTTCGAGGCGGTGCGCAGGTCGAAGGACCCCCCCGCCTTCATCGTCCTCCTGGAGAATGGCGCCGCCATGGCAGGCTTGGTCGCCGCCGCGATCGGACTGATGCTGTCGCAGCTGACCGGAAGCCCGTTCTGGGATGGCGCCGCCTCGGTGATCATCGGCATCATCCTCGGTCTCACCGCCTTTCTGCTCGCGGTGGAATCGAAGGCCCTGCTGATCGGAGAGGCCGCCGAGCCCGAGATCGTCGAGGGCCTTCGCGCTGCGGCCGCGGGACGGCCCGGGATCGTCGGAATCGGCCGAATCCTCACCGTCCACAGCGCTCCGGACCAGATCACGGCGATGATGAGCGTCGATTTCGAGGATTCGATCACCGCCGGCGAGGCCGAACGGATCGTCTGCGCGATCGAGGCCGAGGTGGCGCGGCGCTGGCCGATCGTGAGGCGGCTCTACATCCGTCCGGAGCAGGGCGCGGCCGGGGGGCGGTCGCTTGGAAGTGGCGCCTAGGGCGCAAGTCGAGCGCAAGACCAGAAGACCATATCGACGGCGGGCTCAAGATTTGACGCCGCACGGGCAGCATGACAGATTGCGTCCGGCGGGATGACCGGCCGGGGGGCAAATCGATGCGGCGCAATCAACTGGGGCTGAAGGCCTCCAACGTGGCGCTTTCGACCGGGGTCGTCGCGATCTTCATGTATCTTCTGATCCTCGCCACGGCGCAGGACCAGGTTCTCGCGCAGCTGAGCCGAAGCAGCGAGTTCAGCAATTACAGCTCGTCCCTGATCGATGCGCGCAAGGCCCAGGACATAGCGGGACGGATCGAGACGGACGCCGAGAAGAGGCAGGCGCTCAGGGAACGTGTGGCCGGGCTGGAAAGCAAGGCGGCGGAGGCGGAGCTCGCTTACCAGCGGGAGGCGGCGGGGCTGGATTCCATCATAAGGAAATTCGACGGGAAGGGCGACTGCCGGATCGTTGCCAAGGCGGTCCCCGCCGCTCCCAAGCAAACGCGGGAGCAGCGGGAGATGCAGGCGAGACAGTCGAGGCAGGTCCAGCTGGCTTCGGCGCAGCTGTGTTTCATTCTCGACGACTCGCTCGGCGAAAAGAAGCACCAGACCTATGTCGCTATTCTCGACCGAGCGAAGGCGCTTTCGGACGTGGTGGCGACGGCCGACGCTGCCCGCGAGCGGGAGACGAAGCTAGGCGATGCGCGGCAACTCGAAGTCAATCGCCTCGTCAACGACCTGAGGACGGTCGCCCCGACGCGAAAGCAGTTCGCAATGCTCGATTCGCTGGAAAACCCCGGCGGGTTACCGATCAACCCCGTCAACTATCCGCCGTTCATCATCCACGTCCTGCTGTCGTTCTTCTCCGGGACCTTCGGGGCGCTGCTGATCACGATGGTGTTCGTCGTCTATCCGAGCAAGCTGCGCGAGCGGGTGTCCGCCAAGCTCTACTATAAGAGGGTCTTCCTCGGCGGCCTCGTGGCGCTGACGGTGTTCATCGTCCTCACCGGC
The DNA here is from genome assembly GCA_034668485.1 of Sphingomonadales bacterium. Lineage (GTDB taxonomy): Bacteria > Pseudomonadota > Alphaproteobacteria > Sphingomonadales > Sphingomonadaceae > Allosphingosinicella. The sequence continues at coordinate 605 of JAXDPG010000293.1, read as the reverse complement.
GGAGCGTCGATCCTCGGCACCAGCGAGGCTTCCCCGGACGATGCCAACATCATGTCGTTCACCGCCATCGGCCTGCTCGCGGGAATGTTCTCCGACACCGTCGCCGACTGGCTCAGCGTCCGCGCCAAATCGATGTTCAGCTCCGACGAGGACGACGAGAAGGCCAAAGACGACCGCCACGACAAGGAGCCGGCGGCAGCAGGCATGAGCTGACAGCGCAGGTTGACGACAGTCCAGTGACTGTCACGTGGCTGTCACCGGACCGGAGGTGACGGACCCTAGTGACTGTGACCTCGATCCGCGGCTAGGAAGCACCGACCCAAGCCCGGAGCTCCTCCCATGCGCACAGCCCTCGTCGCCGCCTTCCTCCTCGCCTCGGCCGCCGCGCCCGCCGCCGCGGCGGAGTCCGTCGTCGTCACCGCCGACCGGATGGTCGACGTCCTCACCGGCCGGATGGTGGCCGAGCCGGTGATCGTCATCACCGACGGGCGGATCGTCTCGGTGGTCGGCCGCGGCGGGGCTCGCCCCAACATCCCCGCCGGCGCGAAACGGATCGACCTGCCCGGCAAGACCCTGCTTCCCGGCCTGATCGACATGCACGTCCA
>JAXDPG010000292.1:0-6088 GCA_034668485.1 Sphingomonadales bacterium | reverse complement strand
AGGGGCTGGAAGTGCTGCGCTTCGACGCGCGCGACGTCATGAACGATCTCGATTCGGTGGTCCGGGCGATCGTCGTCCAGGCGGGTCGCTAGGTCACCCCTCCACCAGGCTTCGCCCGGTCCCCCTCCCCATCTCGCGATGGGGAGGCAAATCGGCGATCCAAGCCGCCATCGCCTCCTCGGCCCGCTTCGTATAAGCCCGCTTGCGATCCGCCTTCCGCGCCTTGCCCTCGACCGGCGGGAACAGGCCGAAATTGACGTTCATGGGCTGGTAGCTCGCCGCCTCGGCGCCGCCCGTGATGTGGCCGAGCAGGGCTCCCAAAGCCGTCTCCGGCGGCGGCGGCGACAGCGCCTCGCCGCGCAGCTCGGCCGCGGCGAAGCGGCCGGCGAGGAGGCCGATGGCGGCGGATTCGACATAGCCTTCGCAGCCGGTGATCTGGCCGGCGAAGCGGATATGCGGCGCCTTTTTCAGCCTGAGCGTGGCGTCGAGCAGCTGCGGCGAATTGATGAAGGTGTTTCGGTGGAGGCCGCCCAGGCGGGCGAACTCGGCCTGCTCCAGCCCGGGGATCGTTCGGAACAGCCGCACCTGCTCGGCATGCTTCAGCTTGGTCTGGAAGCCGACCATGTTCCACAGCGTGCCGAGCGCATTGTCCTGGCGGAGCTGGACCACCGCATGGGGCCAGCGCCCCGTCCTCGGATCGTCGAGCCCGACCGGCTTCATCGGACCGAAGCGCAAGGTGTCGACGCCGCGCTCCGCCATCACCTCGACCGGCATGCAGCCCTCGAAATAGGGCGTGTCCTTCTCCCACTCCTTATAGTCGGTCTTCTCGCCGTCGAGCAGGCCCTGGTGGAAGGCGAGATACTGCTCCTTCGTCATCGGGCAGTTGACATAGTCCTTGCCGCCTTTGTCCCAGCGCGCGGCCATCCAGGCGACGTCCATGTCGATCGAGTCCTTATGGACGATGGGCGCGATCGCGTCGAAGAAGGCGAGGGCGTCGGCGCCGGTGGCGGCGCCGATCGATTCCGCCAGTCGAATCGCGGTGAGCGGGCCGGTGGCGACGATGGTCGGGCCGGAGGCGGGGAGGGCGTCGACCCGCTCCCGAACAAGCTCGATATTGGGATGCGCGTCGATCCGCCCGGTGACGGCCTCGGCGAAGCCTTCGCGATCGACCGCCAGCGCCGAGCCGGCCGGTACCCGGTGAGCGTCGGCGGAGGCCATGATCACCGACCCCAGCCGGCGCATCTCGGCATGGATGAGGCCGACGGCATTGTGCTCGGCATCGTCGGAGCGGAAGCTGTTCGAGCAGACCAGCTCGGCGAGGCTGTCGGTGTGATGGGCGGGGGTCGTCTCGCCGGCGCCGCGCATCTCGGAGAGGCGCACCTTCACTCCGGCCTCGGCCAGCTGCCAGGCGGCCTCGGACCCGGCGAGGCCGCCGCCGATTATGTGGACTTGGTAACTCATCGGCCGTGCGATAGTCGCCTTCGGGGCGGGGAGGAAGCGGATGAGCGGTACCGCGCGGCGGCTGGTGGGGTTGAGCCTCCTCTTCGGGCTTTCCTACCCCTGGATCCGGGACCATCTGCCCACTCCGGAAATCGCGATTGCACTAAAGGGCGCAGGGGTCGGCCTTCTCGCGCTTGCGGCCACTTTGCGGGCGCGAAGCGCGGACGGGTGGCTGCTCGCCTCGGTGCTCGCTTTGGGTGCGACGGGAGACGTGTTGCTCGAGATTTCGCTCGCCGCCGGCGCCGCCGCTTTCGCCGCCGGCCACGCCGTCGCCATCCTCCTCTACCGTCGCAACCGCCGCGCGAAGGCCGATCAAAAGGATCGGACGCTGGCGGCTATGATCCTGCTCGCCGCGGCCGCAATGCCCGCCTTCCTGCTTCAGGGCCGGCCGGAAACGGTGCCATTCATCGCTTATGCCCTGCTCCTCGGGGCGATGGCGGCGAGCGCCTGGCTGAGCCGTTTTTCCCGCCTCGTCGCTCTGGGGGCGCTTCTGTTCCTCGCCAGCGACATGCTGATCGCGGTGCGGATGGCGGGGGGCGAGACCGGGCTGGGGCTGCCGATCTGGCTGCTATACTATCTCGGCCAGCTGCTGATCTTCCTGGGGGTGACATCCTCCCTGCCGGCGGAGCCGGCGGGGAGAGGGACCACCCGAAGGGTGGTGGACGGGTGATTGCCGCAGAGTTCGGCGGGTCACGCAGCAATCTCGGACTTTTGAGCAGCTACCCCTCTACCAGGCTTCGCATGGTCCCCCTCCCCATCTAGCGATGGGGAGGATTTACTCCTGGCTGTCCGGAAGCGTCTCCGGCCCCGTCCCGTCGTCCAGCTGCACCGTGTCCGAAGCCGCCGCCGGGGGCGCGTCGCCGAGGTCCTCGGCGACCATCGCCTCGGCCTCGGTCTCCGGCTCCTCGTCCTCGTCGATGCGCGCCGCCGAGACGACATGCTCGTCCTCGGCGACTCGGAAGAGGGTGACGCCCTGGGTATTGCGGCCGGCGATCCGGATGTCGCCGACGGTGGTTCGGATCAGCTTGGCCTGGTCGGTGACCAGCATCAGCTGCTGGCCGTTATGCGCCGGGAAGCTGGCGACGACGCAGCCGTTGCGGGCCGAAGTCTCGATGTTGGTGATGCCCTGGCCGCCGCGGTTGGAGCGGCGATATTCGTAGGCCGAGGTGCGCTTGCCATAGCCGTTCTCGGTGACGGTGAGGATGAACTCCTCCGCCGCCTCGAACTCGGCCATTCGCTCCGGGCTGAGCGTGGGTTCGTTCTCATTCTCCTTCCACGGGGCGGCGCGCAGATAGGCTTCGCGCTCCTCGGGAGTGGCGTCGAAGCCCTTGAGGATGGAGAGCGATATGACTTCGTCGCCACCGCGCAGGCGGATTCCCCGCACGCCCGCCGAGGTGCGCGACTGGAACTCGCGCACGTCGGTCGCGGCGAAGCGGACCGCGCGGCCGTGCCTGGTCGCGAGCAGAACGTCGTCCTCCTCGGTCAGCAAGGTTACTCCGATCAGCCGGTCGGTCGGGTCACCTTCCTCGTCATTGCCGAAGCGCATCGCGATCTTGCCGGCGGTCGGCACGTTGGTGAAGGCGTCCATCGAGTTGCGGCGGACGGTGCCGTGGGCGGTGGCGAACATGATATGGAGCTTGCCCCATTCCGCTTCGTCCTCGGGCAGCGGCAGCACCGTCGAGATGATCTCGCCGTCCCCGAGCGGGAGCAGATTGACCATCGGCCGGCCGCGCGTCTGCGGCGCCCCTTCGGGCAGCCGCCAGACCTTGAGGCGGTAGACCTTGCCGGCGGTCGAGAAGAACAGGACCGGCGTGTGGGTCGAGGTGACGAACAAATTGGTGACCGCATCCTCGTCCTTGGTCGCCATCCCGGCGCGGCCCTTGCCGCCGCGGCGCTGGGCGCGGAAGGTGGCGAGCGGCGTCCGCTTGATGTAGCCGCCCATCGTCACCGTCACGACCATGTCCTCGCGCTCGATCAGATCCTCGTCCTCGATGCCGTCCCAGGCGGGCGCGATCTCGGTGACCCGGGGCGTGGCGAACTGCTCGGATATCTCGTCGAACTCGGCGCGCATCACCGCGTAGAGCCGGGTCCGGTCGCCGAGGATCTCGAGCAGCTCGCCGATCGAGAGGGCGAGCTGGCGAAGCTCGCCGGCGATCTCGTCGCGGCCGAGCCCGGTCAGTCGGTGGAGCCTCAGTTCGAGGATCGCGCGCACCTGGGCGTCGGAGAGGCGGTAGGTGTCGCCCTCCACCTCATGCTCGACCGCCTCGACCAGCGCGATATAGGGTGCGATCTCGGCGACCGGCCAGTCGCGCGCGACGAGGGCGGCGCGCGCTTCGGCCGGCGAGGCGGAGCCGCGGATGATACGCACCACCTCGTCGAGGTTGGTGACGGCGATGACGAGACCGAGCAGGATGTGGGCGCGGTCGCGGGCCTTGGCGAGCTCGAACTTGGTGCGGCGGGTGATCACCTCCTCGCGGAATCGGACGAAGCTCTCGATGATGTCGCGGAGGTTGAGGGTCTCCGGCCGGCCGCCGGGAATCGCGAGCATGTTGGCCGGGAAGCTCGACTGGGCCGGGGTGTGGCGCCAGAGCTGGTTGAGGACGACGTCGGGGGTGGCGTCGCGTTTCAGGTCGATGACGACCCGGACGCCCTCGCGGTTCGACTCGTCGCGAATGTCGGAGACGCCCTCGATTCGCTTGTCCTTGGCAGCCTCGGCGATCTTCTCGACCAGACCGTTCTTGCCGACCTGGTAGGGGATGGAGGTCAGGACGATCGAAATGCGGTCGCCGCGGCCTTCCTCGACCTTGTGGCGGGCGCGCATGATGATCGAGCCGCGGCCCGTATGATAGGCGCTGCGCGCGCCCGCCTGGCCGAGAATCAGGGGCGCCGTGGGGAAGTCCGGCCCGGGGACGATCTCCATCAGCTGCTCGATGGTGATCCCGGGATCGTCCATATAGGCTTTGCAGGCGGCGACGACCTCACCGAGATTGTGCGGCGGGATGTTGGTCGCCATTCCGACCGCGATCCCGCCCGCGCCGTTGACCAGCAGGTTGGGGAAGCGCGCCGGGAGCACCTGCGGCTCCATCCTCGAGCCGTCGTAATTGGGCGTGAAGTCGACCGTGTCCTTGTCGAGATCCTCGAGCAGCGTCATCGCGACCTTGGCGAGCCGCGCCTCGGTATATCGCATCGAGGCCGGCGGATCGGGGTCCATCGAGCCGAAATTGCCCTGGCCGTCGATCAGCATCACCCGCATCGACCAGTCCTGGGCGAGCCGGGCGAGGGCGTCGTAGATCGCGCTGTCGCCATGCGGGTGGTAATTGCCCATGACGTCGCCGACGATCTTGGCCGATTTGCGATAGGGCCGGCCGGGGACGAAGCCGCCTTCCTGGCAGGCGTAGAGGATCCGGCGGTGGACGGGCTTGAGGCCGTCGCGGACGTCGGGAAGCGCGCGCGCGACGATCACCGACATGGCATAGTCTAGATAGGAGGTCTTCATCTCCTCGACGATCGAGACGGGGGAGATGTCGTGGCTGTCGATGGTCGGCGGGGCGCTGGCCAAGGGAGGTTCCTGATTGTCTGTCGTGATGCGCCGGCGCGCGAATGATGCCGGTGGCGGAGCCTAGCCGAAGGGAAAGCCGGGCGCCACCCCGCGCGCCCGTGCGCGTACGCGCGCGAGGGCGGGCCTCCTAGATAGTCACGATCGCCGGAATCGCCACCTCCCGACTCGACATTATTGCCTGCCGGCCCAAGCGTCTGAAATACCGGCTCTTTTCGGGATCGGGTCAGTTCAACGGCGGTTCAGCGCGGGAGCGCTAGAAACGATCGGCATTTGGCGGTAGAGGCCGCCCGACAATCTTTACCAGGACGGCGGGCCGGAGGCGCGTCAACAGGAGGCATTCTTTATGAAATCCGTTTCCACGCTCGCGCTCGGCGTCGCCCTCGTTCTGGGCGGCGCGTCGGTGGTTGCCACGGCTCCCGCCGCCGCCAAGAAGAAACCCGATGCCGCCGCCCAGCCGGCGCAGCGCAGCTTCAACCTCAGCAAGGAAGAGAGGGCGGCGCTGTTGCCGGTGCAGACCGCGGTCACCGCCAAGGACTGGGCGGCCGCTCAGGCCGCCCTGCCCGCGGCCGTCGCCGCCGCGCAGAGCCCCGACGCGCGCTACGCCATCGGCCGCTTCCAGCTCGAGATCGGCCTCGGCACGAGCAACGTCGCCATGCAGGCCCAGGGCCTCGACAATCTGGTCGCCAGCGGCCAGGTGCCGGCGGCGGACCTTCCGGTCATCATCCGCAACCAGGGGGTGCTCGCCAACAATGCCGGCGACAAGGCCAAGGCGGAGGCGGCTTTCGCCCGGGTGGTGGAGCTCAGCCCGAACGATCCGGAGGCGCTGATCTCCCTCGCGCAGGTCAAGAACGACCTCAAGAAGCCCAAGGAGGCCGTCCAGCTGATCTCGCGCGCGATCGAGATGAAGCGCAGCGCCGGCCAGACGGTCGACGAGAGCTGGTACAAATATGCGCTGAAGCTGGCCTTCGACGGCCGGCGTGACCCGGCTCTGAGCCAGGCGTCGATGACGCTCAGCCGCCAGCTCGTGGC
>JAXDPG010000291.1:0-3975 GCA_034668485.1 Sphingomonadales bacterium | reverse complement strand
GCTGCTCGGCACCGGCCAGGGGCCGCGCATGGGCAGCTTCATCGCCCTCTACGGCCTCGCCAACAGCCGCCGACTGATCGCCGAGGCGCTCGCTTCTGCCTGACACCATCGCCCCAGCGAAGGCCGGGATCCCAGCCTTCGCTGGGATGACGGCTCAAGCTCGCAGATGCTCCTGCCGTCCCACCGCATAAGCCTCGCGGGCGAAATCCCGAAGCCGCGCCACCTCCTCCGCCTGCTCCAGCCGGAGATGATGGGCGTGGTTGCGCGGCGAGAACGTCTCGATTTTGGTGAAGACCGGATCCTCCGAGCGCCACGCCAGCACGAGATGGCCGAGCACCCAATGGCGCCGCACGGTCAGCTGGGCGAAGGACATTCGGGTCTGGAAGGCGATCCGGCTCTTCTCGGGCAGGATCGTGACCGGGCCGATCTCCTCGAGCATGGCTAGGAAGGCCTCGTAGATCGCGCGGACCAACGGCGGCTTGCCCGCGAAATGGTCCTCCAGCGCGTGGCGACCGCAGGCGTGCGACTGGTTCCGGTTGGCGAAGGCGCGGGCGCAGACCGGGCAGGTCCAGAGCGGTTGTTGCGAGCGGGCGGTCACGGCGGGATGCTACACAAGCCGGCACGATGGGAGTAGTGCGGTGCCGATGACCCGAGCCACCCACGCCATCGAGATCGCGCCGTTCGGCGGCCGGGTGCGGGTGCGGGTCGGCGGCGAGATCGTCGCCGACACCGCCCATGCCCTGCTGCTCGAGGAAGGCGCGCTGCCGCCGGTCTTCTACATCCCGCGCGGCGACGTTCACATGGAGCGGTTCGCGTCGAGCGCAAGGTCCAGCCATTGCCCGTTCAAAGGCGACGCCTCCTATTTCGATGCGGAGGGCGGACCTGCGGACGTCGCCTGGAGCTACGAGACCCCTTTCCCCGCGGCCGAAGCGATCGCCGGCCATCTCGCTTTCTATCCTGACAAGGCCGAGATCGAGACCGTGCCGTTCGGGTAGCGGCTCCGGAGGTGGCTCGTACCAGACGCGTCATGCCGGACTTGACCCGGCCTCCACCTTATCTTTGCAGCATCGAACGCACCTTGGCGCGTCAGCGCTTCTTCGCCGCGATCCAGTCGTCGATCTTCTTCTCCAGAACCGCCATCGGCAGCGAGCCGGTCATCAGCACCTGGGCATGGAATTCGCGCGGGTCGAACCTCGCGCCCAATTCCTTCTGGGCCTTTGCCTTCATGCGCTGGATGGTCAGCGCCCCGACCTTGTAGGCGAGCGCCTGGCTGGGGATGGCGATGTAGCGCTCGACCTCGGCGGTGACCTCGGTCCGGCTCATGCCGCTGTTGGCGAGCATGTAGTCGATCGCCTGCTCGCGGCTCCAGCCCTTGGCGTGGATGCCGCTGTCGACCACCAGCCGCATCGCCCGCAGCATCTCGTCGTTGAGGCCGCCGAAGCGCTGATAGGGGTCGGTCTCCATGCCGAGCTCGTCCCACAAGGTCTCGGCGTAGAGCGCCCAGCCCTCGACGAAGGCGGTGTTGCCGCCGAAGCGCATGAAGGCGGGAAGCGCCTCATTCTCCTGGGCGAGGCTGATCTGGAAATGGTGCCCGGGAATGCCTTCGTGGAGGTAGAGCGTCTCCATTCCCCACAGCCGCCGTGAGGGCAGATCGTAGCTGTTGTAATAGAAGATGCCCGGCCTGGAGCCGTCCGGCGTCCCCTGCTGGTAGGAGCCGCCGGCCTCGGTCTTCTCGCGGAACGGCTCGACGGCGCGGATCTCGAGCGGGCTCTTGGGGATGGTGGAGAATTGCTCGCGCACCCGGGCATCGACCCGGCGGCCGATGGCGAAATAGCCGTCGCGAAGGGCCTCCTTGCTGGCCGGCTTGAACTTGGGATCGGTGCGCAGATAATCGAAGAACTGGGCCAGGCTGCCCTTGAACCCGGTGGCGGTCTTGACCGCTTCCATCTCGCGCTTGATCCGGGCCACTTCGCCGAGGCCGGTGTTGTGGACTTCCTCGGCGGTCAGCGGGAGGGTCGTCGTGCTCTCGATCAGGCGCTGGTAGACCTCCTTGCCGCCCTTCATGTTGACGAGACCGACGCCTTCGCGCGCCTTGGGCAGATATTCGGTCTTCAGGAAGTCGCGCACACGCCGGTGGACGGGATAGATTTCGTTCTCGATCGAGGCCCGGTAGGCGGCGGTGAGGCGCGTCTTGTCGGCTTCCGAGAAATCGGCGGGGAAATGCTTGATCGGCCCGTAGAAAGGCGAATCCTCCACCTTCTGGTCGAGCAGCAGGGTGAGCTGGTCGATGACGTTCTGGATGGTCAGCTTGGTCTCCAGCACTCCGGACGCCATGCCTTCGCGGAAGCGGCCGATGGCGCGGTCGTGGAACAGGACATAGTCCTTGTGGCGCTTGAGGTTGTTCTCATAGTCGAGGACCGTCTTGAACGGCGCCGCGCCCTCGCCCGAAGCGAAAGTCGGGTAGAAGGTGTGGAAGCCCGCGAAATGGTTGATCGGCCGGACGATGCTGAGCGCCAGCATGTGCGGCTCGAGATTCTTGAGCGCGTCCTTGGTCTGCCACTCGAACACGTCGTAGGCGATCCGGTCGGTGGCGCTCAGCTTCGAGCGGTCGATGCGGTGGAGCGCGTCGAGGTCGGCCTGCGAGGCGGCGCGCTCGGCGTCGAAATATTGGTCGGTGATGAAGTCGCCGAGCCGGTCGGCGTAGCGCAGGTCGCCGCGGAAGATGGCGCCGACGGGGTTGCGCTTGAGGTTCGCTTCGTCGCTCTCGTGGAACAGCCGCGCCAGCTTGGCGCCTTCGCTCTCGGCCGCGGCCGGAGCCGCGGCGGGTGCGGGCTGGGCTTGCGCGGGCATGGCGCCGACGCAAAGGGCGGCGACGGACATGGCGGCGAGCAGGCGGAACGAAATCGACATGGGGCCCTCCCGGCTGGAACTGTGTTGTGCTATTAATACGCCTTGGGAGGCCGCCGCAAGCGGCCGGTCTTGCTCAATAATAAGCGGTCGGCTTCACCCCATGCTGGCCGTACCAGCCCCAGGGCCGCTCCCGGTACCATTTGGTGATGACGTATTTGGTCCCCGCCTCGACCGGGCAGCCGGTGTGGAGCGAGAACATGTTGGGCTCGCCATATTGGTCGAGATTGTTCCACAAGAGGAGGTTGCCGGCGCGCGGGGTCACCCGCACATTGGCCTTCGGGAAGAAGGTCTGCCCGCCCGCCTCGACGTCGTTGAGGAAGATCATCGCCGTCCAGGTGCGCTGGCCGCCCTGCTTCTCCATCTCCGGCCAGTAGGATTCGCTCCTGTAGAAGAAATCGTGGTGCGGCTTGAACTGCTGGCCGACCGCGTAACGCTGGCCCTGGATGGTCTCGCCATGCGTCGGCTCGATGCCGGTGAGCCGGTTGATCTTCCCCTCGACCATCTGGTTGGCGCGGTCCTCGAGCCGGAGGTTGCAGCTCTCGCTGGTCCGGAAGTCGGGATCCGGGCTCGGCGCGAGCAGGCCGGACGGGATCCGGTCCTTGTCGATCAGCTGCATGACCTCGCCGCACTCCTTCGGCGTCAGGAACTCGCGCACGACGAAGATGTCGAGGCCCTGGGCCGGGATCTTGAAGGCGTTGGGAGTCTTGAGGACGCGCTCGCGCACATAGGTGCCGATCTGCATCCGGTAGAGGGCGCCCGGGTCCCCGATCGTCGCGCGCGTGCTCATTGGACCGCCTTTCCCCGAACCATGACAAAATCGACATGCTCCAGCGCGCGCACGTCGCGCAAGGGGTCGCCGCTCACCGCGATCAGATCCGCCGAATAGCCCGGCGCGATTCGGCCCACCTCATTCTCGAGGCCGAGCAGCCGCGCCGCGCCGGTGGTGGCGGAGGCGATCGCGGAGGGCCAGTACCTCGAGGGCCTGCGCCCCGGCGGCAAGGAGCTGGAGGCCGCCCTCCGGCTCGCCTCCGACCTCGTCGGGGGGCGCGACCGATGACGCCGGAC